>CAYOBD010000033.1:0-13129 GCA_964402005.1 uncultured Eggerthellaceae bacterium | reverse complement strand
CGGGTCGAATACGGCAAAGTCGCCTCGCGCCTCGCGGTGCAACTTGGCCAGCAGCTCGCCGATTGCCGCCATGTTGCCGAGCTCATGGGCGGTTTCGATGTGGATGGTCTCGGCGTCGGGCACCCATTCCGAAATCTTGCATCCAGTTCGGGCGTCGAAGAAGTGCAGGGGCGTGTCGACCCCTATATGGCTCGCTTCCTCGTTGATGGCCTTCTCGGCTGCGCGGTCAACCAGCTCCTCGGTTCCTTCGCCAGGCAGGCGCACAACGAGGTCGTAGCCGTCGCCTTGGGCGCGGAAGCTCTTGTTCGTCAATCCGCCAAGGCGCGTGCATTCGCGCGGCGCAGCGAACCCATTGCTCTCAAGCAGCGCAATCACTTCGTTCTCAATCGCCATGATCATTCCCTCTCTTTGTCGGGTAGCCTATTGCCCTTGCTCCGATGAACCATTTACCGTCCCTAGGCTGCTTTGTCGGCTTTGCGGCTGAACACTTCTTTCACGTCGGTGGCCGCGACGATGGCGCCTGCGATGATGACGAGCGCGCATACGATGCCGAACGGCGTCGGAATGCTTCCGAGCAGAATGAGCGATACGGGGATGGCCCATCCCGAATAAGAGATGTTGAGCGCCATGGATTTGGCGGCGCCGATGCGGTCGATGGCCTTGTAGTAGAACAGGTACGATGCGGTTCCGATGACCGCAGCGAGCGCGATGATCGGCATCGCATCGCTCGTCATCGCATCGATCGTGCAGCCCCAGCCGCCCAGAGCCGGAAGAATGATGACAATGTAGGCAAGGGCAGACGTCGTCTGGCGAATCTGCAGGCAGCACTCGTCGTCAGCGTTGCCGAAGCGCAGCGCATAGGAGATGATGCAGGCCTCGGTGCCCCAGCCGACCACGCACACGAGCGAACCGATCACGCCGAGCAGCCAATCGCCGGGTACGGCTTCATCGGGGTTGAATGAAAGCGCCGCGACCGCGCACAGGCATACTGCCAGGCCGATCCATTGGTACCATTTCATGCGCTCTTTAAGGAAGATATGTGCGATGAGCGCGCCGTATGCGGGGAAGAAGGCCGTGATGGCTGTGGTGTAGGCTGCGCCGATCTGGTTGATGGCGAATACGAATCCAGTCATGCCGAGTGGGGCGCCGATTACGGCGGCCACGACGACGAGCAGGCCGGTCTTCGTTCTCAGAAGCTTCCAGGTCATGCCCAGCTTCTTGCGGAAGGCGTTGTAAATGAACATCAGAATCGCCGAAGTGCCATCATGGAGGAACGTGCTCGTGAACGAAGCGAGCGCAATCGCCTGCTCGGTTGTGAAGAAGCAAGTCGACATCAGCGCGATGCTCAGAATCACCGAATCGAACGCCCAGGTGATGGCTGCTCCAAGTCCATATCTCATCGGTCGCCCCTTTCTCTCCCATACAAATCCAGGGCATGCTCGCCGAACGTGAGCGCTGTGCGATACCAGCGATAGACCCATCCACCGAGCGGCTCTTTCGTCTTGTCCTTGTATAGCGCCCACATGAACCAGTAGAAGGAATTGAGTCCGACATGAGCCATGCAGTGGCGCATCTCATCAGCAGAAGGCTCACGGCCGAAGTACTCCCGCAGCGCGGCTTCGGCCTCGGAGATGCCGTAATCCGAACAGCAGACGAACGTCCCCAGATCGCTCGCATAGTCGGCCATGGCTGAGTACTCCCAGTCAATCAGGTCAATGCCGTTGTCATGTACGAGCAGGTTGTGGTCGCAGAAATCGTTATGGCACAACACCGCTGCAAGGCCATCGGCCTTGATGAGTCCGTCCAGCTGGGTGGCAAGGTCTAAAAGCTCTTGGAATCCGGGGAAATCGATGCGGCTGAGCTGCCCGATGATATCGCGTGCGTTCCGGTGGATGTCGAAGGTCCACTCGGATGAGATTCTCGACTCGTGCAGTTTCCGTATCAGGCGCATTGCCTGGGATACATGGTCCGCATCGTGGTAGTCGAAGGGGGTGCAACCCTCGATGTAGTGCGATATCTTCCAGCCCTCTTCGGGGTCTTCGTGCACGAATGTGCGGTCGATGCCGAGCCCGAGCGCCGCTTTCTCCGAAAAGGTCTCGCTTGCACGGTTGACGGTACCTTGCGTTCCGGCTCCTGGGTGGCGGTAGACATAAGTGCCCTCAGGCGCATCGAAGCGCACGGACAGATTCGTGAGCCCCTGTTTGATGGGCTTGAAGCTATGAACGTCTGCGCGCTCGCATGCCAAGGTCGAGCAGATGTTGTCGAGTATCTGCGAATCGACGTTCTCCACAAAGTGCGGGTCGAAGGCGCTTAGTTCGTCGAGCGAGTCGAACTCCCAAATGGAGTCAGGCGGGTATTTCCGCATGACCATCGGCAGCTCGCGCACATGTTCGGCGTAAATATCCTCCCAGAGCTTGCCGGCTGTTTCCGGCTCGTTGTAGATGCGATCAAGGATATCGCAGAACGCATGGCTGTATGCGCGGTTCCAATAAGCGTGTCCAAGCATGACCCAGGCATCTGCGCCGCCAAAATCAACGCCTACAATCCAGTCGTCTTTGCCTTTCGTTCGTAAGCAGTACTCGTCGGTCTCGCCTTCTTGGTAGACGGCGGCATAGTATGAATCGAAGACGTATTGTTCGAAGGGGTTTTCGGTAAAGTAATCGTCGGATGAACAGATGTAGGTATTGCCGAGCAGCTGCTCCACCTTCTTGATCGTTGAGTTGTTGTTGCGCATCGCGTATTCGTCGTTAACGATGATCTTCACGCCGAAGGCATCCTCCAGATAGAAGAACTCCTCGCGTTTGTAGCCGACCACCACGACTATGTCGTCGATTCCAGCCTCTTTGAGCTGGCGGATCTGACGCTCAATCAGGATTTCGCCGCGCACGCGCAGCACGCCTTTCGGACGCTCGTAGGAGATGGGAGCGAACCGGGTCGACATCCCGGCTGCCATGATCACAGCGTTTTCAACGCGATAGGGCGCGAGCGCTTCGATGCCGGCGGCCGTGATGCAGTTGTCGTTGTCTATAAGCTGTGCTGCTTTCAAGCCCCGCACGAGCGTGTTAGCTGTTCCTAGAGATATGCAGCACTGCTGGGCCAGTTCGCGCTGGGTGAGCCTGCCGCACTTTTCCAGGCAGGCGAGCACATTGAATTCGTCTCTCCGCATCCCTTTATTCCATTCGATGTTTGTGCAAACCGAACGGAAGTATAACTCAATGTTCAAAAATGAAAAACAGAACTTGAAATTGAACACATCCGTCTATGCGGAATGGAGTGCGGGGTGGTACACATCTGTAACAGGTTTGTACCAGGGGGTGGTACACATCTGCAACAGGTTTGTACCGCCTTTGCCTAAATGACTCGCTTGGTATTAGGGCTGCGAGTTGTAGCTAATGTGGTTGCTGTCGGTATATGTCTGTTGCCCTGCCGCGAACAACCTGCCGATTGGTATAGTATGCAGGGCATTTTTCGGAAGGAGCACGGCGCGGCCGGCGATGATCATACTGACGAGCATATATCAGATCCTAATCGGACCGCTCGAGCTATTCTTCGAGGTCGTGTTCTCCTGGGCTTACCAGCTGTTGAATAATGCTGGGCTGTCGATCATTTTTCTGAGTTTGGCCATGAACTTCCTTGTACTGCCGCTGTATCGGCGGGCAGATGCGATGCAAGAAGCTGAGCGGGATCGCTCCGCCCGCATGAAACCGGACTTGGACCACATCAGGAAGACGTTCAAGGGCGACGAGCGCTTCATGGTTCAGCAGACCTACTATCGTCAAAACGGCTACAAGCAGACAGACGCGCTCAAAGGCTCAATATCGCTCCTTCTCGAGATCCCATTCTTCATTGCGGCTTATCATTTTCTTTCGAATTTGGAGCTCCTGCGTGGCGTTACGTTCGGCCCTCTAGCCGACTTGGGCTCGCCGGATGCGCTGATTCAAATCGGCGATGTAACCATCAACTTCCTGCCCCTCCTGATGACGGCGATAAACGTCGTGTCTGCAGCCGTCTACATGAAGGGCTTTCCGCTGAAGAGCAAGGTTCAGATGTACGGCATTGCGGCGATCTTCTTGGTGCTGCTGTATGCCTCGCCTTCAGGGCTCGTGTTCTACTGGACGCTCAACAACCTGTTCTCGCTCGTGAAGAATCTGTTCTACAAGTTGAAGCATCCTGGCCGTGTCCTTGCCGGGCTGGCGTCTGCCACCGGCATTGTGCTTCTGGTGGCTGTGTTGGTTGCTATGCCCGACCAGCCTGTTGAGCTTCGCGCGGCATTTGCGGTGTGTGCTCTGCTGCTGCAAGCGCCCATTCTGATCAGCGTGCTGCGCGGGCGTGTCAAGTTCCCGAGCATTCCCGAGGCGACCAAGAAGGACGACCGGGCCTACCTGATCGGCAGCCTGCTGATTGCGTTGATTACCGGCGTGCTTATACCGATGTCGGTCATCCAGGCCTCACCGAGCGAGTTCGTGGATCTGGCTGATTTCCAGTCACCGCTCTGGTATGTGTTCGATTCGTTCCTGATCGCCTTCGGGACGTTTGTCGTATGGTTTGGAATCTTCTATCGGCTTGCTTCGCCGCAGGGGCGTTATTTGTTCGGTGCCGTGTTGCTCGTTGGCTGCGGCATATTCATCGTCGACTATCTGTTCTTCGGAACAGGGTATGGCGATCTTTCTCCGTTGCTGCAGTTCGATGCCACCTTTGCGATAGACCCGACAGAAACCCTGATCAACCTTGCGGCGGTTGCTGCAGTGACGGCTGTGCTGTTGCTTGTTTGGAAGAAGAAGCGGGCGATTGCGAACATCGCATATGCCTCGCTGTCCATTGCTGTTGCTGCGATGTTCGTGGCAGGCGCTGTGCAGGTGAACGGCGAGTTGGAAGATGCCCTTGCAACTGTCTCTAAAACTTCGGATCGCAATCCCCATTTCGCATTGAGCACGGAAGGGAAGAACGTGGTCGTCATCATGATGGACCGCGCAATTTCGGCGTACGTGCCCTACATCATGGACGAGCACCCCGAGATTAAGGCGCAGTACGACGGGTTCGTCTGGTATTCCAATGCGATTTCCTACGGGTCCAATACCAACGTGGGATCGCCAGGCCTTTACGGCGGCTACGAGTATATTCCCGACAACATGAACGCCCGCGCCGATGTGTCGTTGGCCGATAAGCAGGACGAGGCGCTGAGGGTCATGCCGGTGCTGTTCGATGAGGCAGGCTACGACGTCACCGTGTTCGACCCGACCTACGCCGGTTATGCCTGGACGCCCGACCTGAGCATCTACGACGACCACCCTGATATCGATGCCTACATAACCATGGACGGCAGCTTCGCGTCCGATGAGTTCGGCTTGCCCAACAGCACGAAGACGGCTCGATTCCTCGTGTCGCGCAATTTCTTCTGCTACAGCCTTTTCAAGGTGGCGCCCCTGTTTGCTCAGGGCGTTCTCTATAACAACGGCAACTATAATTCCGCAGCGGCTTTGCCGATTCCTGCTGGCGTGAAGGTGCCCGAGGGGGAGTATCGCAGCCCGCAGGTGAGAGATGGCGTATCGAGAGCCCAGGGAGTAGACGAAACGTTTTTAAAGCGGTATGCGGTTCTGCAGAACATGCCGGAGATGACCGAGGTATCGGATTCGGAGGCCGGAGGTTTCCTGATGATGTCGAACGACACGGCCCATAGCCCGGCAGTGCTGCAAGAACCGGAGTGCCGGCCAGCGCAATTCGTCGACAATACAGAGTACGACCTCGAGCATGCCGTGCGCGTCGATGGGAAGGGGAACGCCATCGACTTCACGAACGATACGGATAACAGATTACGATCGAAGACCATGCACTACGAATCGAACACCGCGGCGTTGCGCGAGCTCGGCAATTGGTTCGATTACCTGCGGGAGCAGGGACTCTACGACAATACGCGCATCATCATCGTCTCCGATCACGGACAGCATCTCGAGCTGCGCGACGACCTGATGTTGGAGTACACAAGGTCGACCAATGGGTATCGTTACAATGTCGACATGCAGAAATACAACTGCTTGCTCATGGTGAAGGATTTCGATGCCACGGGATTCACGGCAGATGGCACCTTCATGACCAACGCCGATGTGCCGTTATTGGCGCTGAGCGGCATCGTGGACGATCCCGTGAATCCGGCGACGGGCAATCCCCTGACCGATGATGAAAAATATGCCGAAGAGCATCATGTCCAATGGCCGAGCGAGTGGTCGACGAGCGAGAACAACGGCAACGTGTTCAAACCCGGCGAATGGTTCTGCTTGACGGGGGACAACGCACTCGACGGTTCGAGCTGGAGCTATCTGGGATACTACTAGGCGCGAAGGAGGTGCTTGCCGCACATGTTGTACTACATAGACCCGGGAACGGGCAGCATGCTGTTCACGATCATAATCGGCGCGGCGAGCGCCGGCCTCTACGCGCTGCGCAAAGCCCTCCTCAAGGCACGCTTTGTGATGAGCGGAGGCAAGCAGGATAAGGTCGATTCCGAACGGCGGCAGATCGTCATCTTCGCTGACGGCAAGCAATATTGGAATGTATTCAAGCCGATCTGCGAAGAGCTCGAGCGGCGCGGCATCGATGCCGATTACATGACAGCATCGCCTGATGACCCAGCACTCGAGTCTTCCTTCGAGCATGTGAACTGCGAATTCGTCGGCGAGGGCAATCGGGCGTTCGCACGCCTGAACATGCTGAAGGCCGACATCGTCGTATCGACGACCCCGGGGCTTGATGTGTACCAGTGGAAGCGCTCGCGCGACGTTAAATGGTACGTTCACGTGTTTCATGCCGTCGGCGACGTCATGCTGTACCGCATATTCGGTTTGGACTATTACGACGCGGTGCTGTTGTCCGGGCCGTATCAGGGGGTTCAGATACGCAAGCTTGAGCAAAGGCGCAATCTGCCTGCTAAGGAGCTTCTGCCAGGTGGCCTGACCCATATGGACGCTCTGCGTAAGCGGCTACAGGAGGCGGGGCCTGCGCCGGATCATCCGACGACGGTGCTGCTCGCGCCCTCCTGGGGTGCGGCCGCGATATTCAGCCGCTATGGCGGACGCATCATCGAAGCGCTGCTGCAGACGGGCTACCACGTGGTCGTCCGCCCGCATCCGCAGTCATTCAACTCCGAGGCCGATATGATGGAGCGCCTCATGGCGGAATATCCCGAATCCGACCAGCTCGAATGGAACCGCGACAACGACAACTTCGAAGTGCTGCGCCGCTCCGACATCATGGTGTCGGATTTCTCCAGCGTGGTGTACGATTTCGCTCTCGTCTTCGATCGACCCATCATTTACACGGAGCCCACCCTCGACAGAGCGCCCTACGATGCATGGTGGATTGATGAGCCGATTTGGACCCATGTCACACTGCCTAAGCTTGGCCGACAGCTCGAGCTGGATGATGCGGACGGTTTGAAGCAGATGATCGACGAGTGCCTTACCGACGAGCGCTTCCAGGCGGGTCGCGATCAGGTTCGCGAGGAAGGATGGTCTTGCCGCGGCTATGCGGCCGAGACCATCGTCGACTATCTGGAGGCGAAGTTGGCGGAGCTCTCGGAGTCGCCTGAGGCGCTGGAGATATCGGAAGAGGCCGATGGCAGGAAGCTCGCCGAGTAGTTGGCTGGGCTTTCCGAAAGGGGTCGTTGTGAAAACCATTGGGGTCATCAGCGATACGCATTGCCGCTTGCGCGAGGGCGCTTTGCGCGTTCTGCGCGGGGAATACGGCGACGAGCAAGTGCTGCTCCATAAAGCGATCGATGCAGACGAAGATGAGACTGCAAGGACGGTTCCGCTGCCATGCGATCTGATTGTGCACGCAGGCGATGTGGGCTACCCATCCGATCCATGCGCGTGGATACTCGATGACCTCGAGGCGATTGCGCCCGTGGTCGTGGTTGCGGGTAATTGCGATTGGCCCGATGCGTTCAATTTCCATGGAAAACCGCTTCCGCAATATGCAACATTCACGCTGGAGGGTGTCCGCTTTGCCGTGCTGCATAGGCCCAAGGATCTGCGCGACGCCGTGTATGGCGGAGGTTCGCTGAATCCAGCCTACATCATGCCCGAGCCGCGGGTGCTCATCCACGGTCATACGCATGTGTTGCGCGCTGATGTGACAGCAGCGGGTTCGATTACATTGTGCCCGGGCTCCCCGACGCTTCCGCGCGAGGGAAATCCGCCAACGGTTGCCATCGTCCGTGTTGAAGAGCCCGGTCGCGTGTTGTCGATCGATATCATCGAAGTTTAGCGAAGGCAAGACGGCTGGGACAGAGTGGCTAATCAGATGGGTTCGCTGGGTAACAAGCTTCCCGAGGACAAATGGGCTCGAGCCTTGTTGGCGGTTGCGACGACGCTCGGCTATTTGCTGCTGGCATATCTGATTGGGTGGGCTATCGAGAGCGTGTCGGGCGCGCACGCTGAGTACCGCGTCCTGTCGTCTCTTC
Organism: uncultured Eggerthellaceae bacterium; assembly: GCA_964402005.1. Lineage (GTDB taxonomy): Bacteria > Actinomycetota > Coriobacteriia > Coriobacteriales > Eggerthellaceae > CAYOBD01. Next base: position 4,671 of record CAYOBD010000033.1, on the reverse strand, counting down.
CGATGCTGGTGATTTGCCTTGCGGTTTTTCTGCTCTGGGATTCTCGGGGAGCAGGGGGTGGCTCAACTCCTGCCGTTGCCGTCGCATTAGCTGTTGCGGCAGGTGCAGCCGCATGCGCCATAGGGTTGTTGCCTGGGGCCGAGCAGACGCTTGCGCCGACCGCTTTGAACATCGCATGTGCGGGCATAGTAGCGCCCGTGGCCGAAGAGCTTTTGTTCAGAGGGTGCATTCTCGGGCGTCTTGAAGAAAGCGCAGGTCCTGTGTTCGCGCTCATCGTTAGCTCGGCGTTGTTCGCTGTCGCGCACATCGGTGCAGGTGGAATGCCGGTGGTTATGGCTAGCGTGGCGGCGGGTCTGTTGTTCGGAGCCGTGTACCTTAAAACCCGCTCAGTGGTTTGGTCCATCCTGGCCCATGTCATTGCTAACTTGGCAGCATTTGCTCTCTCTGCGCTTCTGATGTAGAAACCGTCCTCGGCTCGTTATTCTGAAAGGCCTTGTCTGGCTTCTGTCACGTTATGCAGCTTTGGCGAATTCGGCTATTGCAACAGCGGTTTGGGTTTGCTGATTTTCGCGGGAGATGGTCGCTTCGCCGTCATTTGCCTGCGTGCCGTAATTGCCGTAATTCGCGTGGTTGCCGCCATCGATCACGATCTCCTGAACATGCGAAGGCATCTTGCTTTCTGCCTCGTCATACTTCTGGCGATCGAGTACGCCGTCGTTTTTGCCGACGATCGAGAGCGCCCTCACATCTGCATTCGATAAATCTTCCGATGGGTAGGCAGCGAGGAATACGATGCCGGAGAAGTCCTCATCGTGTTTCGCCAAGTACATGCTAGCCGTGACCCCGCCCAGAGAATGACCTCCTATCAGCCATTTATCGATATCGGGAAACTGCTCCTCGATGCCTGCGGCGGCATCGACATCGAAGATGGCCAGATTGAACAGCGGTTTCACGAGTACGCAAAGGATGCCTTCTTGGGCGCATTTCGTAAGCAATGGCGCATACGCTTCGGGTTGTACTTTTCCGCCAGGGTAGAAGATAAGCCCAGCATTGGCATGCGCGGGCACGAAAGCGATATCTCCGCCTGCAAGCGTTTGCACGACCGCCCCGTCAGCTGCACCATCGGCATCGGCAACGGCTGCCAGTGCATCATCGTCGGCATGGCTGTAATCGTTAACGTACCAAGCGAATCCCGCGCCGAGCACGGCAATGACGATTCCCACTGCAATCAGGGTGCGTTTCATCCGTTTTCTTTTGGGTTTTGCTGCATCAACTGCCACTTGGTCGCCTTTCTGCCATCCTTCGCCCAGTATCCTGCTCGCGATAAAAGCGTCACAGCTCGCAGGTTAATCGGTTCCAACTGTGCAATCTCGTGCAATTTCGTAACGCCTCGCACGAGATTGCGCGCTTGGAACTACCGAGAATTTTAATAGGTAATTGACTACCTGGGCTTTCGTTTTTCCATCGCAAAGAAAGGTGCAGGAATCAGTTCCAACCGTGCAATCTCGTGCAATCCACGACCTGGATGCACGAGATTGGCAGGTTGGAACTGCTTAGCAGCTCAATAAACTGTTTGGCAGCGCCATATGCATTTAGCTATTGAAAGATGCTATGCCAGGCTGGTCAAAATGCCTTTGAGTTCAAAGGAGTTGTTGAATGGAATGGGGTTTTCGTTTGGACGCGAAACTATGACAACCTCGCCTTTCCACTTCAGATGGTCATTAGCGTTTTGCGCATCATCGTTTTTTGCTTTGTCCTCGAACACCTTCGTGCGGACGATATATGCGAAACGTTGCGGTGTACCATTGCCGTTTTCGGGCCGATCTTGGATGTCGAAGCCGTACTCGAGGCCGCTGATGATATCGCGCATGGCATCGATCGCGCCATCGGCGTCCGAAACCGCCAAACTTTTTGTTCCCGCTTCGCTGTTATACAACAGGTTCTTGCCCAGATAGCATGTGCGTACGCGTTCGCGGCGCTTCCTTTCGATGCGATAGATGCTGTAGCATGCGACGCCTACGAGTGCCCACCAGATGATGCTGAGGATAAGGTCAAGCGGAGCGTCGACATGGTTGAACCCCAGGAAGAACCACAGCCACAGCAGGAAAGCAGATGCGACGATGGCGGCGATGTATACGATCCAGTTGCTTTTCTTCATTTCGAAAGCCTCCTAGAGGATTGCAGCGGTCGAGGTGGGAGTTGTTTTGGCTACTTCGCTGGTTGCAGGACGAGCGGGCGGACGCTGTCGTTCTGTACGCGCTCGGGTTTCTCAATGCCCAGCGCCTCCTGCTCGAGCTCATGCAGTTTGTGGCTGTTGCGGCTGCGCCTGACGACAACGACGATGCTGTAACCCGCCGTGATCAGGATGCCAAGGATGATCCACCAGTGGACCCAGCACGAGATCCCGTGCTCATGTCCGGCGAGGGGAATATCGTTATCGGCAATAGCCTCAGGCTCGACGGTGTTCGCCAAAGGAGTAGCGTTGTCGCTGATGGAAGCCGTTGCGACAATCGGGCTTGCCGAGATGGCGATCGTGGTCGGGCCGACGGGAGTCGTCGGACTAGCTGGCGTGGTCGGACCAGTGGGTCCAGTCGGTCCAGTCGGTCCAGACGGGGTTGTCGGGGCAGCCGGGGCTACGGGAGCCTGCGGGTTGTTGTCTGTTCCGGATTCCGGATTGCTCGGAGTTTCAGGATCTGTCTGGTCCTGGGGGACGACAGGGTCGACCGGATCGACAGGATCAACAGGATCGACCGGATTGACCGGATCAACAGGGTCGGCGACAGCAACGAAGGTGTTAATGATGCTCACAACATCTGCCCAGACACCATTAGAGATTTCGGCGTTATTGTCGGCGTTTTCGCCATGCATTGTGCGAATGCCAGCAAGGATCAGCTTGCCGAACTGCGTTCCTTCGGAAAGCGCATTGCCGTTTTCGTCAACTTCCCAGATTTCGAACTTCCCATCGTTCATGTTGGCGAAATATACGCTGCCCTGCGGTACGCCGTTGACAACCTTGATCGCCTGGATCCAGGGATTGCCGTTTTCGTCGACGAGCACGTCGCCCTTATGATTGTGGATTGCGAAGTAGAATGTCTGATCGATGCCTGCTTTGAGTTCCTCGGCATCTTCGCCGGCGGCATCGGTAATTTCGACTGCAGTATTGACTTCGATGGTCTTGACAGGGAACAGATACAGATAGTTGGAGAGCTCGTCGGTGACAACACCGTAGGAGACTGGCTTTGCGCCTTTCTCGTCGCCAGCCCACTTATCAGTGGCGTATACGCTGAAGTGGGCTCCGTTTGCGTGGCCGCCAAGCGTTGCGCCGATGGTGTCGCTGTCGGTGAAGATGGAGTAGATGCCCGCATCTACTACGTCGGTGGCGTAGGACCGATAGCCGTCAGGCATGAGGGCCAGCTGCTTGACTTCGCCTGTAGCCTCGTTCTTCAGGAGGATGCTTTTCAGGCCCTCGGTGCCCTGAACGTTGTCTTCGCTGTCTTTGTATGCATGTACGAACGTGCCCTGCAGGATGTTGCCGGTGACGTCGACATTGCTACCAGCATTGTCAGCCGGGGTGTCGATGGCGAATTTGGTGCCGTCGGCGTAGGCCTGAACGTTTGCGTTCTGGGCATCGATGGTGATGGAGTCAGCTGTATCGTTCTTTGCGCCAGAGCCGATGCCTGCCGCTCCCCAGCCGCCGATTGCGATCACGTTGCCCCCGATGATTGCGATGTTTTCGGAGGTCTGCTTCATGTAGCCGACCTTGTTGGCAACCCAGGCAGCACCCGAGCCAATGCCCGCCGCGCCTTCCATGCCATCTTCTGAGGAGAGATAGCCGGCTGCATAGACATCGCCGCCGGAGATGATGACGTTGCACCACTCGGAGCTGTTCCCCGAGCCGATGCCGGAGCCGGCATAACCGCCGTGGGCCTTCACGGTACCGCCCGTAATCTCGACCTTGGAATCTTCGCCGACGATCGTCGGGGCACCCGTGCGGACGTTCTTTATTCCAGTCCAGCCACTGGTTTTATCGTAATCGCTTGAAGTGGTGGTTGCCGCCAGCGCACCGTTTCCGATGCCGGCTGATCCGTTGCCGCCGTACGCTATGACTTCGCCGCCGTTGATGGTGACGATTGCAGCACCTTGGTAACCGCCGCCGATGCCAGCACCGCCTTGATAGGCTTTGCCGCCCGGGTTCACACTTGCTTCGACCTTTCCGCCGTTGATGGTGACATATGCATCGCAGTACATGCCGCCGCCGATGCCAGCACCCATATTGTCAGTTGCATATGCGATGATTTCGCCGCCGTTGATGGTGATATCGGCGTAATAATGTCCAGGACCTTTATCACCACCAGCGCCAACGTCTTTGCTGCTTCCGAGGCCTGAGCCGATGCCGCTGTCGCCTTGGGCATGAACCGTGCCGCCGTTGATGATGATTTTGCCACTATCCATATGGTTGCCGCCGCCGATGCCGGCTCCGTTTCCCGTGCCCGTGGCGGTGATGTTGCCGCCATTGATGATGATGGTGCCCCACTGGTCGATGCCGGTAAGGCCGAGGGCCTTTTCGGTGTATTTGTAAGATCCCCCTGGGGTTCCTGAGCTGCCGATGCCCGCAGAACGCCCGGTTCCTGTAGCGGTGATGTTGCCGCCATTGATGATGATATCTCCGTG
>CAYOBD010000032.1:6197-13196 GCA_964402005.1 uncultured Eggerthellaceae bacterium | reverse complement strand
ACTAGTTTTTGCCGCCTAGTCAAGAAGCGCAACCGTCCCAACATTATCTTTCTTATCGGCTTCTGCCTGCGCCTCGGTCACACGCTTGATGCGATCGGCCTCGGCCAAGTCCTGAGCCGCCTGCTTCTCGCGCTGCGCGGCATTGATCTCGTTCATCGAATTGGCAACGGTCTGCGGAAGTCGGATATTGGTAATCAGCGTGGAGACGATCTCGTAGCCGTAATCGGCCATGATCTCGGACACGGATGCCTGCACGTCCTGAGCTATCTCAACCTTGTTCTCATACGTTTCGTCCAACGTATACTTCGCTGCCGAGGCGCGCAAGGCATCGGCGATATAGGCCTGCATCTGCTCAACGGGGTTGGCCAGCATGTAGTACGCCTTGTATACGCCCGACGTCGTCGTGTCCGTGCCCTGGTCGAAGCCCACATGGTACTGGGTCACGACCTCCATGGAGATGGTCACGTTGTCCTTGGTCTTCATGTCGAGGTTCTGGATCACGTCCATCGTACGCAGCGAGAGCTTGGCCACGATGCGGTCGATGAACGGCACTTTGATATGAAGCCCTTGGTACGACATCTTGTGGAATTTGCCCAAGCGCTCGATAACGTACACCTGCTGCTGTTGGACTATGTAGAGACTCTTGATGATGACGATGAGCAGAACGATGACAATGAGTATGACTAGCCAGTAGCGATAGAAAAACATGATGCCGCCTTTCGTTTGCAAACGATGGTTGCCACCCCTGATGCTAGCACATTCGGCAATCCGCACACGAATGGGCGGGAATCCTCTGAAAGTTTGACCCATTCTGCCTTCAATGCTGTACGGTATACTCGCAATTCGTGCAGCTACTGGATATGACATACATTCACGCGCCAGCCGTCTATGACTTCCGCGAACGCTCGATTATGTACGGACCGGTATCCGACATGGTGCCTTCCACTCCTATCTTCGAAATGTATCCGCTCGGATTGACGACACTGTGCGAGTATCTTGAGCGACACGGGCTGCGCGCACGCATTTACAACCTAGCGGCGCTGATGCTCCATAAGAAGGGCTTCGATGTTGAACGCAACCTTGCTGCACTCGATTCCCTCGTGTTCGGCATCGACTTGCATTGGATGCCGCACTGCCATGGCGCCATCGAGGTTGCCCGCATCATGAAGCGACTGCATCCGAATCGCCCGATTGCGTTCGGCGGCCTTTCGTCCAGCGTATTCCACGAGGAGTTGATCGCCTACGACTGCGTCGACTACGTATTCCGCGGCGACTCGACCGAAGAACCCACGCGCCAGCTGATTGCACGTATCGCACGTGCCGAGCGCATGCACGCGCCCGTGGGCGACCTTTCCGATATCCCGAACCTGACCTGGAAAGACGCGACTGGCACCATTCATGTGAATCCGCTTTCATGGGTGCCCGATACGATGGATGCCATCAGCCTGGATTACGACTATCCCATGAAAGGCGTGCTGCGCCATCATGACATGCTGTCGTTTCTGCCCATGAAAGGCTGGCTGCGCTACCCGGTTACCGCTTCGCTCACGTGCCGCGGCTGCTCGCGCAATTGCACGACCTGCGGCGGTTCGGCATACACCTACAAGAACCATTTCGGAAGACGCGCCGTCGCTTGGCGCTCGCCCGAACTGCTCATACGCGATATCCAACATGTACAGGACCATGTATGGGGGCCCATATTCGTACTGAATGACTTTTTGCAGGCGGGACCCGATTTCACACGCACATTCATCGAAGGTCTGCGCGGTAAGGTGCGCAACCCCATCGGATTCGAGTTCTTCGGCCCACCCGATGGGGATGACGACCTGTACACGCTGTTCGATCGGAACCTGGATAGCTGGTCAATCGAAATTTCGGCAGAAAGCCATGATGACGAGGTACGCAAGGCGTTCGGAAAGGGCCACTACACGATGGCCCAGCTCGAAGACACCATTGTCGAGGCTCTGCGCCATCCGAATTGCACGCGATTCGACCTGTATTTCATGACGGGCATCCCCAAGCAGACCGCAGCAAGCGTGCGTGAAACCGGCGCCTACGTGAAGCATCTGTACGAGCGCGTGGGCTATGACCCACGCTTGGTCGTGATGACGAGCCCGATGGCACCGTTTTTGGACGTTGGCTCCATCGCGTTCGACAATCCTAGCCGCTATGGCTATCGGCTTAAGGCCCAGACCCTTGCAGAGCATCGCGAACGCATGACAGCGCCGTCGTGGAAGCACATCATGAACTACGAAAGCACCTGCATGTCTACCGATGAGATGGTCGACGCAACCTACGATGCCGCACGCGACATCAACCGCATCAAAAGCGAAGGCGGTGTGCTGCCCGCCGACATGGCAGCTGCCACCGATCGGCGCATCAGTGAAGCGCGCGATCAGATGGCACGGCTTGATGCGGTACTGCGCGAGTCGGGCACGCCTGATGGTCTGATAGGCGCCGACGGCGCAACCGGACGTGAACTCGCAGCGCGCCTAGCTCGGCTGAAAGACGAATTCATACGGCTTTCCGAGAGCACCGTTGCGGAAAAATCCGAGCTCAATTGGTCGTTCGGGGCAAAACCTGCGCATATGGGGAATCTGGCGAAGCTTTTGATTGCAAACGCTCCCGCCAATCTTGCAGCACGCGTTCGCGACGGACGCCTTCGTTCTGCGGCATCTGATTACGATTACCCCGAGCAAGTGAACGGCGTGCGCTCGCCCGTATGGAACGAGGATGGCACGATCCGCCGTCTACCGCGCAATGTCGAAACGACTGACGGCATCCGCGACGGGCGCGCCGTGACAGACACCGAAGGCATGCAGGTGGCATCCGCCGGTTCGATAGCAGCGCCCGGCTTCTCGTCTGTGAACGCAAACGACGCTTTCGGGTTGTAGGAATAGCCACGCGACGGGGCACTGCCTTGCGGTCATATGACTGTATGCTTCGGCGTTTGCCGAATGAAGCACTCTTTTATTGCAGCTCAAACGTAAGCAGCACCGGGTTGTGGTCGCTGAATTCGAAGCCCTCATCGATGTTGCGCGCCACGGCTTTCACGTTGTCGGACACGATGAAACCGTCCACCGTTGTCGTATAGGTGACGCCCTTCTCATATGGGATGTCGTCACCGCGGCACGTCGGCACATCAGTCAGGTTCTCAGCTGCTACGACCGAGAAGCCCTCCGGCAGCACAGACTCATCGAATACGGAAACCCATGGCGGGATCAGCTGCTCAGACGGATAGATATCGACACTGCCAGCCAACGCATGATTCCAGTCGCCGCCCACGATAACGTAGTCGCCTTCGCCGGTTTCTTTCTCAAGCACGCTGCACAGAAGCTCGAGCTGCTGCGCGCGAATCAAGCCGCCTTCATCGTATGCCGACATATGGCTGTTGATCAGCACCAACTCATGGCCGTTATCGACCGGGATGTGCTCCACCAAGAAGCACCTATCCAGATCAAAGAATTTGGTCGGGAAGCTCTCGTCGACCGGATAGCTGCGCCGCTCAGCCGAATCAATGTACACGTCGGACAAGTTGAGCAGGCCGGCGTTCACGGTGCCATGCATTTCGCCGAGGGGGTACGCCAGAAACGCGCTGTGGAAATTCACGGCAAACGCCGACGCGTCATTCGGGAAAGCCTGTTCGAAAGCTTCCTTTTGGTTTACCTGATAGCTGCGCGTGGAGTCGGTGTCCACCTCCTGCAGCATGATGAAATCGGGATTGAGCGCTTTGATCTGACCAACAGCCCCCTCGGTGCAGGCAAGCACGCTTTCCTTGCTGACTGCTACCGAATGCACGCCTACGGTCTCCGTGCCGTCAGCCATGATTCCCTCGTCCATGAAGAACGTGTAATCGGGCGTGTACGCACCGAAGCCGATGTTATAAGTTGCCGCCGTGTATTGCTTGCCCTGCGCCAAAACAACCGTTTCAGGCAGGTTATTCTCAATGGGCACCGGCTCCCCATCCGCGATGCGGTTGTACGTGATCATGAGGTAGGCGATATAGCCGCCGACCACGACCACGAGCGCAATGATGATGATCAGGATGACCTTAAGAGCGATCTTCAGAGCTTTCGGCATGGCGATTCCTCCTTGGATTCGGTGTGCAGTTTCCCGAGTTGCACCGTCATGGTTCCATTGTAATGGGTTTCGGGTATGGCGGGAACAGCAGGCGGCACGATAACCCCACGGGTTATCGTGCCACCCATGAGTCGCCGCTTATCCCACTCGCTCTTCGATAGCAGACACGATGCGCATCGCGCCGCCACATTCTGCAAGCTTCCGGCGAATAGCCAACGACGCCTCGCTGAACGAGGAGTCGGCGATAACGCGGCGGCAAGCATCGGCGAGCGCCCCTCGATCGAACGAATCCAGCTTGACGCCTGCGCCGACCCGCTCGACGCTTTCCGCATTGTAGATGCGCTCAAACACGTGACCCGGCACAATGATCTGCGGCACCCCGTGTGCGAATGCGTCCGCCATCGAGTTTTGCCCTCCATGGTGAATGAAGCAGCACGTACGCGGCAGCAGCTCCGAGAAATCAAATCGCGGCGCGCAGCTGATGTTGCCATCCCGGCGCTCGCCCTTGCAACCTGCGATGAATACGGTTCCCTTGAAATCACGCAACGCCGCTGCAGCTGTGCGCTCGATCTTCTGTTGAGGCACCGATCCGCTGCCGAGATACACCAGAACGCAATCGCGCTCGCTTTGGCCGATTGCGGGCAGCTCATGGAGGAGACCAACGAATTCGGTTTTCGCATCTTCGATAGGCTCGAGTTCCAGGCAGCTGGGAACGAAGCGGCGATTGAGCCAATCAAACAAGTCAAGTGCCGATTCAACCGCAGGCAAGCCAAGGTCTCCGAGCAACTTGCGCACCCCGACTGCCTTAGCGGGAGCACTTGCATAGGAAGTCTGCGTCGTGAATGAGAACGACCCGAACACAGGAACATCGAGTGCACGTGCCGCGATGATAGCCGGCAGACTGAACTCCGAGTAGACCGCATCGATGCAGCGCTTTTCGATGATGTCGCAGATGGCACTCACGCTCTCGCGCTCGTAAGCGTATGCAAGCGCTCCAGTCAACCACAGTACTTCCTCGAAGCTGTTGACGGGTTTTCTGCCGGCAATTCCAAGCTTCGACGCAATCGGGAATGTCCGCGAAGATATCCCTTTGGGCAGTCCGAGCGGCGAGGGCACAGGCAGTTTGCACGTATCGGCGACGCATGGGCGGATGCAATTACCGTCGTCGGCTATGCCGAGTACGACATGATGACCCGCGCTTTCGAACGCCGAAGCAATAGCCTGTGCGCGACTCCACGGCCCGCCCATGCGGGACAACGCGAACATCGGAACGACGAGCACGTTCATTGCATCCTCCTATCAATCGGGGTAAACCGAAGGGGATGCTCCGCATTATAATCTCGGCTATGGACGGGAATTGCAAAAGCATATTGGTAAGCGCCTGCCTGCTCGGAGAAGCATGCCGCTATGATGGAAAATCTTCGCCGTGCGCAGCCGCAATCGCATTGGCAGAAACCTGCAATCTCATCCCCGTGTGCCCTGAACAGCTCGGCGGACTGCCGACGCCGCGCATGCCATCCGAAATCCAGCCTGACGGGCGCGTTGTTGACGCGGCGGGAATCGACCGCACTGCCGCTTTCGAAGCAGGCGCACGGAAAGCGCTACTCATCGCACGGGAGCATGGCTGCACGCAGGCAATCTTGAAAGCGAACAGCCCTTCATGCGGCACGCGCCACATCTACGACGGAACGTTTTCAGGCACACTCGTACCCGGCAGGGGCAAGACCGCAGCCCTGTTCGAAGATTCTGGAATAGAGGTGCTTTCGGAAGCAGACCTGCGAGAATCGCTGAATGCATCGCAATGAGTCGAAGGGAGCGGTTCTCAGCGACTCATCGGAAGAGTTAGTTCCCCATAGCTCATAAAAACGAAGCGGGGGCACATCCCCCGCTTCGCCTCAGTTGCACCTCGATGCCTACAGCTCGATGCGCTCGAACTTTTCCTTGCCCCAACCGCAGATCGGGCATTTGAAATCGTCGGGCAGCTCATCCTGCTCAACCACGTAGCCGCAAACCGAACAGCGCCAGCCGTAGCGCTTGGGCGCTCCATCGGCCACGGTCGCGGGCGCTGCGGCGGCATCCGCGGCGGGCTCTTCGTAGCTCGAGGCCTTCGGCGGAGTTTTTCCGCCTTTAACCTGGTGATAATAAGCATATGTCATCGGCTGCTCGGCAGAGAGCACCTCTGCCTCATCGACTTCGCCCACGAACAGCAGGTGCGTGCCGACATCGATGACCTCGATCACACGCGCACCCATATGCGCAACCGCATGTTCGGTCACATAAGGCACGCCTGCATGATCGAATGCACGCTCGCACATAGAGAATTTGTCCGTATCGGCACTGGTATGGAAGCCAAATGTGCCGATAAGCTCCATCGGCGCGCTCTCGGCCAATACCGTAGCCTCGAAGCGACGGGCGCGCTCCACAACACCTGTCGTGAAGTTTTCCTTATTGATGGCCACGCTCACACGTGCCGGCTTCGACGTGACCTGCACGACTGTGTTCACCACGCAACCAGCCAAGTTCTTCCCATCGAATGCGGACACGATGTACACGCCGTAGCTCATCGGACGAAATGCCTTGGTATCGATCATGGTGGATCCTTTCTTTTACGGAAAACCGACCTTTTATTGCTGCCGCCATTGTACCTTGCCGGGGTGGTACATTAGAGACAGGAGTGAGCCAAAACTCCTTTCTTTTTGGCTCTCTCACACGTTAATGGAAGTTAGATGTAGGTAACCTTTTGCAACTCCAATCCGCCAAAACGGCTCCATAATGTTAGTCATTACTAACCTAGTGGTGCGCTGGCACATTGGAGCGGGCGATGGCAAAAGCTTCCCTGACATTGAATGAACTGAACGCTGGGCAAACGGCCGTCGTCGAAACAGTCGGAGGCGAAGGCGCGCTCCGGCAGCATTTCCT
>CAYOBD010000032.1:5483-6187 GCA_964402005.1 uncultured Eggerthellaceae bacterium | reverse complement strand
ATATGGGCATCATCCCCGGCGCGCGCATCACATTCGAGAAGTTCGCACCGCTTGGCGACCCGATGGAGTTCACCATCCACGGCTACAGCTTGACGCTGCGCAAGGACGATGCCGCGCGCATCGACGTCGCGATCGACGAATCGAACGAAACAGCCCCCAAAGACACTGCCTCGAAGGGCGTCGAAGATACCTCTACCCCTCTGCAATCCGACCTTGACCATCCCGGTCTTGGCGAGGGCGGACGATTCCATGTGCGTGCAACTGAGAATCCCTTGCCCGAAGGCACCGTGCTCACATTCGCGCTCGCCGGCAACCAGAACTGCGGCAAAACCACATTGTTCAACCAGCTGACTGGCGCAAACCAGCATGTCGGCAACTTCCCCGGCGTCACAGTCGACCGCAAAGACGGTCCTATCAAAGGACATGCGGACACGAGCGTAGTCGATTTGCCCGGCATTTACTCCATGTCGCCCTACAGCAGCGAAGAGCTCGTCTCGCGCCAGTTCATCCTAGACGAAAAGCCCACAGGCATAATCAACATCGTGGATGCCACGAACATCGAACGCAATCTGTACCTGACCATGCAGCTGATGGAACTCGATGTGCCCATGGTGCTCGCTTTGAACATGATGGATGAGGTCCAGGGCAACGGCGGTTCCATCGATGTGAACAGTTTGGAGGAGATGCTGGGGACGCCTGTAGTT
>CAYOBD010000032.1:0-5473 GCA_964402005.1 uncultured Eggerthellaceae bacterium | reverse complement strand
CATGCAGCTGATGGAGCTCGATGTTACCATGGTTGTGGCGCTGAACATGATGGACGAACTGCAAGGCAATGGCGGCTCAGTACGCATCAACGAAATGGAGGCCGCTCTCGGCGTTCCCGTGGTGCCCATTGCTGCCATCCGCAACGAAGGCGTCGATGAGCTGGTAGGCCACGCACTGCATGTCGCGAAATACCAAGAGCATCCCGGGCGCCAGGATTTCTGCAGTGCGGATGCGAACGGAGGCGCAGTCCACCGCTGCCTGCACAGCATGATGCATCTGATCGAGGATCATGCGATGCGCGCCGGCATTCCCGTGCGTTTCGCCGCAACCAAGTTGGTCGAGGGCGATGCTCAGGTGGCTACCTCGCTCAAGCTCGATTCCAACGAATTGGAAGCTATCGAGCACATCGTGTCCCAGATGGAGCGCGAGCGGGGTCTAGACCGCGCAGCCGCCATCGCCGATATGCGCTACGCCTTCATCGCACGCATCGTGGATGCTTGCTTCGTGAAACCACACGCAAGCAAGGAGCGCGTGCGCAGCTCGCGCGTCGACCGCATTCTTACTGGCAAATGGACCGCAATCCCGCTGTTCATTGCCATCATGGCAGCGGTGTTCATTCTTACCTTCAACGTAATCGGGCCATTCTTCCAGGATTTGCTGCAAATGGGCATCGATGCGCTCGCCGGAGCGACGGCCAACGGTCTTGCCGCCATCGGCGCCGACCCCGTCATAGAATCGCTCATACTCGGCGGAGTGTTCGAAGGCGTAGGCACCGTCGTGCTGTTTCTACCGATCATCGTAACCATGTTCTTCTTCCTGTCGCTGCTCGAAGACACCGGATACATGGCCCGTGTAGCATTTGTGATGGATAAACTGCTGCGAAGACTGGGGCTTTCGGGCCGCTCGGTCGTTCCGATGCTCATGGGATTCGGCTGCACGGTGCCAGCCATTATGGCAACGCGCACGCTGCCCTCCGAGCGCGACCGCAAGCTGACCATCCTGCTCACGCCGTTCATGAGCTGCGCCACAAAGCTCGCCATCTACGGATTCTTCTGCGACGCATTCTTCCCGCACCATGGCGGCCTGGTCATGGTGAGCCTTTATCTGCTCGGCATCGTAGTCGGGATAATCGTAAGCAACATCAGCCACCGCACCGTCTTCAAAGGTGAAGCTGTCCCGTTCGTGATGGAGTTGCCAAACTACCGCATGCCATCTGCCAAAAGCCTCGGGCGGCTCGTGTGGGACAAGTCCAAGGACTTCCTCACGCGTGCATTTACCGTTATCTTCGTAGCGACACTGATCGTATGGTTCCTGAGCTCGTTTTCGCCCGAACTTGCGCTGATCGACGATCCGCAGGACAGCATCCTGGCACTCATATCCGGCTGGATTGCGCCGATCTTCGTGCCGCTCGGCTTCGGATCATGGCAGTTTGTGACAGCGCTGGTCGCCGGCTTCCTGGCGAAGGAAACGGTCGTCTCCACACTCGGCGTGCTCTTCAGCGGAACGGCAGCCATGAGCACTTTGCTCTCGCCGCTTGGCGCGCTGTCATTTCTGGTGTTCTGCCTGTTATACACGCCCTGCGCCGCCGCTATCGCGTCGGCCAAACGCGAACTCGGCGGAAAATGGGCACTCGGCATCGTGGTGCTGCAGTGCGTGATTGCATGGATCTGCGCATTCATCGTGCATGGAATCGGCTTAGTCATGGGTCTGGGATAGCAACTGGCGCAAGTCAACATGACGAAAAAAGTCCGCCTGTTTCGAATAATGTACCATCGACTGAATCCCATGAATGGAATAGAATGCAACCATGGCTGATAAAGAAAATGACATTATCGAAATGCCCGAATTCGACGAAATCGAAGCTCAGCTGAAGGCTATCGAAGACGCTGAGCGCGCCGTCGAAAACGCATATCGCACCGGCAAGGCAGATCGCGCGAAGATCACGCAGATGGCACAGCTCGATGCCGCCGAAGCCGTGGCTATGGCAGGCATAGCTATGGAATCCGACGTAGTGGCCGATGAAGCCATGCGCATCACGGTGATTGCCGAGAAAGCCGGCGATCGTGAGAAAGCCAAGCAAGCACGCCAGCGCGAACGCACAGCACGCAAGAAGGCCAACGCCGACCATAGGGCTGCTTCGAAGGCAGCGCGAAAAGCTTATGACGCCATTCGGTTCAGTGCGCCGAACAGGATGGGCTTCATGCGCGTCGTGCAGATCTGCTTTGCGGCGCACATCGCATTCGTGCTCATATGGCTCATGCTCACATCGCGCGATGCGATGAGCTACAACGTCTCCACGATGATGGACTGGCTCATGGTCATCTTGGAGGGCGTCGCATTTTGGATGTTCCTCAACCGCTATAAACTCGCAAGGCCCTTTGTCATCGTCATGGCCGCTATCGGAATAGTCGTGCCGGCGATATACGATATCTCAACAGGGCATTTCAACCCGTTCACGATATTCTGGAACGACCTGTTCTACATCTTCCTCATCTTCTACTTCGCGCTCTCCAAGCGCGTGAAGGCCACGCTTGTCAACGAATTCGGAAAACAAAAGGGCGACTACGAGAAAGAGGATTTCGTCGTCAACCGACACGGATTCCCGTTCATCCGCAACCTGATCATCTATTTTATCGTCTTCTCCGTCATCGGCCACTGGATGGAGATGGGCATGTGCCAGCTCATCATCTTGGATGTCGTTCAAGGCGAATACGACCCCACGAACACGATGCTCTGGCGCGACTGGCTCTACCCATTCCCGATGGAAGGCGCAGCCGTCGTGGTCATCGGACTGGCGCTGTACCCGCTCTATCTGTGGCTGAAGAAGCAATTTACCGGCAAGAAGCGGATTGTCGCCTACATTCTGAGCTTCTTGGCCGGCGCGCTGCTGTGCACCGTCATCGAGTTCGGCATGGGTCTGATCGTGAACGCCGACCTGCAGCTTTGGGATTACCGCGATAATTTCTGCAATATCATGGGACAAGTGTGCCTGCAGAACACAGCGGCATTCGGCGTGGTAGCCGCTATCATCACCTGGTGGATCTACCCCCTGCTCGAACGCCTTATCGCACGAGTGCCACGCGATATCATGAACATAGCGTTCGTGGTCATCGCGGTGTTCGGGGCCATCATCTGGTCGCTATATCTGATCGAGCCGCCGGACACCGATACAACCGCAACCCAGAATAACCCCGAAATGGTCCAGCAGCAAGCCGACACGAAAATGGTAGCTGCGAAACTGGCTGCGGTCGATGCGGCGATCAACGAACTTGAGAGTACGATCGAGAATACCAAAGAGCTCGACAAAGACAAGTTGAAGGCAGATACCGCGGAAATCCGCGCTGCAGTGACGAAGATGCTTACCGACAGCCTTCACCTCGATGAATTCCCGAACATCTTTGAGCAGATCGTCGCTAACTTAGACAGTACACAAAGAGCGGCTTAGCGAATAATCTTATTCCAGCGGCTTTAGCTCCAGCTCTTCGCCAGGCTCCATGATGATACGGCCCGTCGCCTGGAACGCTTCGGCACGCTCACGGCTGAACAACTGTGCGAGATCATTTGGGTTGTCCATCGGCACCAAGTGCACGGGAATGCTGTGGCGCGCAGCCACAAGTTTGGCGCATTCGCTCGCCTCGGCCACATCCATGTTGTAGAAACCATCGCCCGGGAACACCGCATAGTCGATGCCGGCCTCCGCCAACTTGCCCGAACGCATATCGTCGGTCATGCTCGTATCGCCTGAAGCATAGAACGTGATGCCGTCGAACTCGAGCAGCATGCCGACACACTGATCGATCGGATGGTTCTTATTGCATGCCTGGACAGCCGTGATGCGCACGCCGTGGCTTTCGGTACTGAAATACATCCCTGGCGAGGGCTGTAAATCGCACGCACGCACGACCAGGCAATCCCGCGAATGCGGCATCTTGTCCACCTGGTTGTGATCGAAATGCTCATGCGTGACCAGAACCAGATCGGCTGGCACATCATAACCCGAGCCCATGGACGGATCTACATACACCACCGTGCCATCGTCGAGCGTGAATCGATACGATCCGTGTCCCTGATACAGCATCTTCGCCATTGCGCGCCTCCTTGATTGGATTTCCTGGTGACATGATAACCGAACGGGCCCCGTCCTCTGACATCGGCGGTTTTGGAACACGAGGATAGACGGCTCAATCGAAAGCTTTCGGCGCCGGGGATAATCGACTCATTTTCTCAGCTTTTTGAGACATTTCGGGTATCATCCTCCCATAAACGATTGCAGCTGAGCGGCGAAGCCTGCAACGCATGCGAGACGGGAGGTGCATCCCATGCTTGTATTCTGGGGAGATGGTTCGCAGCAAGCGATGGATCTGGTGAACCAGATCCAAGTAAGAAGCACGGAGAATTTCAACTGGACGTTCATCTTCATCCTAGCCGTGGTTTTCTACGTGTATTGGACGGAGATGCACAAGAAGCACTATGAGGTGGTCTGCGCCGGACTCGCGCTGTATGGCGTCCATTGGCTGTACGAGATCGTCAACGCCATCATCGGCCACTTCGCAGGATATCCGCTCTGGGCGGTGAGCAACGAATCCACAACATTCATCCTGCTCGTCGGCGTGTGCTGGGAGCTGTCCATGATGTTTGCCCTTGCGGGCATCATTTCATTCAAGATGCTACCCGCCGATCGCACGACGCGCTATTTCTCGAAGAATGGCAAAGGCGGCATCAGCTGCAAGCTCGTCGGCGCACTGGCCATGGCTTTGCTGTTCGCGCTGGTCGAATCATTCCTTGCCGGGACGAGCAATCATTCGTTCATCTGGGTATACGAATGGTGGGGCGTGCTGCCTGTGTTCATTACCACCTACATTCCGTTCTTCCTGGCAAGCAATTACGTGCCCGACATGAAGCCCGCGCGCCGCAAAGCATTCCTGATCGGCGAATGGGGCCTGGTCGCGATTTTGCTAGTCGTGTTGATTCCTTTGGGAATCATCTGAGTGCGGCCTGCTAGAATGCAACATGCGACCAGGTGCGCTGCAGCGCACGCCATGTAGCAGAGACAGGACAACGGCATGGCCATCGATACCGCAACCGGCAACGAAGCCCCAGCTGAGCTTTCAACCGAGCGCGTAAAGGGCATCTTCTCGACGATTGCCTCGAAATACGAACGCTTCAACGCAGTGTCGAGCTTCGGTGCGTACCGGCACTGGCTCGAAGGTATGATGCGCCAAGCTCCGATACTTCCGCGCCACGATGTACTCGACGTGGCAGGCGGCACGGGCGATGTGTCGCGCTATGTGGCACAGCGCTTGCATCCTGCGCACATCCAGTGCACCGACCTGGTGCCCGAAATGCTCGACGTCGCACTCATCCATAAGCAAAACGGCGATTTCGGCGATGTGCCCATAGATTTCGAAGTCGTCGACGCGCAGGATATCCCCTACCCTGACAACTCCTACGACGCCATCACGATGGCGTACG
>CAYOBD010000031.1:12078-13360 GCA_964402005.1 uncultured Eggerthellaceae bacterium | reverse complement strand
AGCGCCGCCCTTGTCCGAACCGCCTGCGGCATTGAGGGTGCCCTCGCCGTCGATGGCCAAGCTAGCATAGTTGTCTGCGCTTTCCCATGCTACTTCGATGCCGGCATGGTTGTTTCCGCCGACAACGGTGTTGATGGTGCCCGCGATCAGGTTGATGACGGCGTTGACGCCCGCGTCCACTGTTATAGCTGCAGCACTGGAGCTCGTTTTGATATCGATTCCACCAAGAGATACGGTTGCGTCTTGGATGATCTGGATGCGATCGGTGGTTTCGGCAACGGTCTTCACGATCACATCGCCTTTGATGGTGAGAACGCCATTTTCATATTCGAAGGAGCCCTCATCGCCTTCGACTTGGAAGTTGCCCAGATTGGTGATTGCTTTGGAAGCGGCCTTTAGTGAGCGAGCGACCTTGGCGCCGGATGCGGAATTGGCAACGGGTTTGCTTTGCGGCGCAATGGCGGCCAGCGCGGTTGCGTCAGCTTCGGGCTCGATCTCGGGTTCGGTTGCAGCTTCGTCGACAGCCTCTGCTTCGGGAGCGGGCGTTGCGCTTTCGTTTGCTTTGGTTGCGGCAGGTTGCTGCTCGTCGGAGCTTTGCGTTTCATCGGCGGATTCCGCCTCTGCGGGTTCCGTCGACTCAAGCGTGGCACCTGCTGGTTCTGTTGCAGCTAGTACAGGCTGAGTCGTCTCCGTCTCGGATGTTTCCGTGCCGCTTATCGGATCGTTGTCATTTTTGGTTTGGTCGTCCACGGACGCAGTCTGCGTTTCGCTTCCGAGGTCCTTTTCGCTTTCGGCAGCGTTGGGTTCGATGGCCTTTTCATTTTCGGCAGCGTTATACGATTGGCCTGGTTCGGCTTCTTCGGACTCCATTGCATAAGACGGTGCAGGAAACGCTATGGCCAATGCAAGTGTGGCAGAGGTGAATACGGCCACAGCCTTGCTCATCCAGCTGTTTTTGTTTTCGATGCTGATGCTCTTCACGGCTCTCATCCTTCTTCATCAGTGTAAGGATTGCTATCGCACTAACTTGCATGGTGCACGCTACAGGGTGATACGCGCTTTTCTTAGGATTTGGCGAATATGAATGGAATTGCTAGCTGATTGTTAGAAAGATGTTGACTGACTTCTGTTAGTAATCAACGAGCCGAGTGCGCGCCCTCGTTCGAAGCGAAAACGATTCGCTGCTCACTCTGCCCGCCTCAAGGCTCTTGCGCATTCCTTTATTGTCAGCTCTAGCAAGAATTCCGACCAAGCACTAGGATATTATGCAGATCGATGCGAA
>CAYOBD010000031.1:0-12068 GCA_964402005.1 uncultured Eggerthellaceae bacterium | reverse complement strand
AAGGGGCAACTCATGGAGCACACCACCGAATCAAAGGAGCGTGACGCACTCTACGCGCAGCTCCATAATGAGGCGGCATCTTTGGACACAATCCACGAGATGCTCGGTTCCGGAAAATGGACCATGGATTTCGATGAATCCGGGGCTATGACCCGGGTCAGCTGGAGCGACGAGTTCCGTCGTATGCTGGGCTATCGCGATTCGAACGACTTTCCCGACGTGTTGGAATCCTGGTCCGATCTGCTGCACCCGGATGATAAAGAACGCGTTCTCAAAGAGTTCAACGAGACAATCGCCGACTATACCGGCAAAAAGACCTATGACGTCGAATATCGGCTGCTTACGAAGAGCAGGGGTTATCGCTGGTACCGGGCGGTCGGAAAGCCGACGCGCAGGCCAGACGGCTCGCCAATCATCTATGTGGGCGTGTTTTTGGATATCACCGACCAAAAAGACATGTTGGACAAACTGGCACAGCAGCGGGAATCGTTGAACGCGGCGCTGCAGGAGGCGAATCAAGCCAATAAGGCCAAGACAGCGTTCCTTTCCAATATGAGCCACGAAATCAGAACTCCGATGAACGCCATCATCGGCCTTACCAATATAGCCTTGGACGATCATACGATTTCAGCGCAAACGCGTGACTATCTGGAGAAGATAGGAGTTTCCGCCCATCATTTGCTGGGGATTATCAACGACATTCTGGACATGAGCCGCATTGAGTCCGGGCGCATGACGATCAAGAATGAGGAGTTCTCGTTCGCGAAGACGCTGGAACAGGTCAACACGATAATCAGCGGTCAATGCGACGACAAGGGATTGCGATACGACTGCCGAACTGTCGGGAAGATTGAAGACTATTACATCGGTGACGATATGAAGCTTCGCCAGGTGTTGATCAACATCCTCGGCAATGCGGTCAAGTTCACACCGGAAGGCGGTGCGGTCAGTCTCACCATTGAAGATGTGAAAAAGCTGAACCAGCAAGCTACGCTGCGTTTTTCCATCCGTGACACCGGGATTGGCATGAGCAAAGAGTTCCTGCCCCACGTCTTCGATGCGTTCAGTCAGGAAGATGCATCCTCGACCAGCACACTCGGCAGCACGGGATTGGGCATGCCCATCACCAAGAGCATTGTCGAGCTGATGAACGGGCACATCGAGGTGGAAAGTGAACAAGGCGCAGGGACGACATTCACCGTAACTGTAACCCTGATGCAAGTTGACCGCGAAACGGACGAGGCGGATGAATTTGAGCTTCATCCCCACGAGATGAGCGTGTTGGTTATCGACGACGACCGCATCGCGTGCGAGCATGCACAACTCGTTCTGAGCCATATGGGTATCATCTGCGAGACCGTTTTATCCGGTGAAGAAGCAGTGGAATTGGTGAAAACGCGCCATGCTCGTCGGGAGGACTTCAACCTTATCCTTGTCGACTGGAAGATGCCGGGAATGGACGGGGTGGAAACGACCAAGCAGATCCGCTCGATCGTGGGCAACGACACGCCCATCATCATCCTTACTTCTTATAGCTGGGAGGATATAGAAGGGGAAGCGCGCGAAGCCGGAGTCGACACCTTTGCCTCCAAACCCTTGTTTGCCGCCACGGTCATGGATGAGTTCCGCGCTGCATTCCGCAAGAAGAATCCCAGTCTGGTTCGGCCCAAGGCGGACCTGAAGGGCCGCCGCATGTTGCTTGCAGAGGATGTCGCGGTCAACGCGGAAATCATGATGATGGTGCTGGCTATGCGGGAAATGGATGTGGACCATGCAGAAAACGGCAAGATCGCCGTGGAGATGTACCAAGGTCATGAGCCAGGTTATTATGATGCCATCCTGATGGACATGCGCATGCCGGAGATGGACGGCCTGGAGGCGACGCAGGTCATACGGGCCACAAACAGGGCAGATGCCAAAACCATTCCAATTATCGCGCTTACCGCCAACGCGTTCGATGAGGACGTGCAACGCAGCATGCAGGCAGGGCTGAATGCCCATCTGTCAAAGCCGGTCGAACCCGAGCTGCTGTTTGAAACCCTTGAAGAGCTGCTGGCAGAATGACGGCTGACGTGGGTGGGCTCTTGCCCTAAGCATCGGCCCTGATTCTACGTTTCGCGCATTCTGCTTTAGGCAACCGGCATCGAACCGCAAAGCAAGTTAGGAACTCTCCCGACCTGCGATGTTTCCGCGGTTGAGTTTGGCGTGAAACGTACGTGCCCTATATGGAGCAACATGCTTGCCGAACCGTCGTTTCGCTTCCTCGTTCTGTATTATTAGATAAGTTTGCTTAGAATTAAAAACAACGCTTGTCCTATAACTCTCATCTGGCAACCTGGCCAGAAACGCAAAACAGGCCGGGAGCTTTTCCCGACCTGCCTGTATTACGTGGTGGAGATGATGGGATTCGAACCCACGACCCCCACGTTGCGAACGTGATGCTCTCCCAGCTGAGCTACATCCCCACGTGTATGTGCGCTTTCGCGCAAGCACATATTGTGCTGATTGGCTTCGCGTTTGTCAAATTGCCTACAGCCGCTTCAGAAATAATACGCATGGCGGATTACAGCTCCCGCTATGCGGTTTCATCGCTACGCCAACGTATCGGCGGTTTCGAGCAGAGGGCTCTGCTCGTCATCCATCAAGTTTCTAAAAGCTCCCTCAACCTGCAGGGGAGGCAGTTCATCTGTCTCGATGATGAACGGCTCGAAGATGGGCTCCCCATTCTGTGAGAGCTCGACCGTGCCCGTCAGCACGTCGACGTACTGGTAAGACTGCCGCGCCGTGCGACCCCGCTTGCGGTCGACTTCCATGATGAACAGGCGCGGATGCACCTGCGTGAGCGTGCCTTCGCTTTCGACGATCTTCGAGCGTCCCATGTTCGCCCGAACTTTCAGCCGCTGTCCGACGAAATCGTTGAGGGTATCGTGAATGGAATCCACGATACCCGCTTGTTGAGCCAGATCCATATTCTTCCTTTTCAAACGCGTAGTGCGCAAAATGGCGCACCTTATCTTCTCGTGTTGAGCGTGCGCCATTCTAGCATGCTGGCAATGGCGATTTCTACCCCTGTTTCATATCCATCAAATGCTCGTCACAAACTCGTTATACGAAAGAAATACTTAGTGAATAATGGAAAGGCGAGAGGCGGTCGATTTGCTGAAGAGCTTGAGCGCTGCTTCAGGTTGTCACTGTTTGTTTCGCCGGCTTGCCAGATTGCCTCGTGTGTGCAGCTGAAACCGAAAACCGATGCTTCAAATGCCGAAAACCAGTGTTGCGAGCGGGCAGGTAGGGTATTCGCGCTAAGCATGTGTGCGGTACAATGACAGGACCGATGCGCCGTCGGTCTCAGGCGGCCCCCGCAGAACGAAAGGATACACATGAAGGCACTGATTCCCGCTGCCGGGCTGGGCACGCGCTTCCTGCCAGCCACGAAAGCGCAACCGAAGGAGATGCTGCTCGTGGTCGACCGTCCTGCTATCCAGTACGTAGTGGAGGAGGGGCTCGCCAGCGCTGCCGATGAGGTAGTCATCATCAACAGTCGCACGAAGCGAGTGATCGAGGACCATTTCACGCCTGACCCCGATCTAGTTGCGCTGTTGCGCGCACGCGGTAAAGACGAGTATGCCGATGCGGTTGAGCGTGTCGGCGCCATGAACGTGAGCTACGTTTACCAAGATGAGGCGCTGGGACTGGGCCATGCCGTGTACTGCGCGCACGAGAAGACGGCCGATGAGCCGTTCTACGTGCTGCTCGGCGACGTGCTAGTGCCCGGCAACAATATGCTGCCGCAAATGCAGGAAGTCTCCGACGCGCACGGCGGTGCCAGCGTGATCGCGGTCATGCCCGTGCCAGACGAGCTGGTGTCCCGTTTCGGCGTGATCTCCGGTGCGCCCGTGGAAGGCGAGGACGGTGTGTGGAAGGTTGATTCGCTGGTGGAAAAGCCGGCGCCGGAGGACGCACCGTCGAATCTGGCCGTGTTCGGGCGCTATCTGTTGACAGCGCGCGTGATGGAACTGCTTGCTGAGGTCGAGCCCGGAGTAGGCGGTGAGATTCAGCTGACAGATGCGCTCGACGCCGTACTGCGCGAGCAGGAGATGTACGCACTTGTTGTCGATCCTGCCGACGGATTCGACACGGGCGTGATTGAAACTTGGCTCGCGACCAACAATGCGCTGTACCAGCGCATGAAAGGGTAAGTGAAGAACGGAGCGCAGGAATGATCCCTGGCAACATGCCGCCTTTTGCCTGAGATCATCTTGCTTAGAAGCAATCGTGCATGGTGTGACCGTTGCAGATTTGCTTGGATGCCGCCTGGCGGGTATGGCTGCTGCGGATTTGCTAGAAAGCCGCTTTGCCCGGAAGCCGTCTCGCCTGAAAGTCACCTGCCCGGCATTGTTGTTGCGGGTGCTTGCATCGACATTTTGTAAAAATGCCATAATTTGCAGAGATTCTGAAGATTTTGGATGCCCTTTGAAACGACCTCGTGAAAACAAGCTTCTGATCTGCGAAAACGGAGGTGTTATATTGCCCGGGTGGGCGATTGACACCGAAAACCTTCAGAATCTCCGCAAATTATGGCAGAATCGCTTTTCTAAAATGCACGCATCGATATCAAATGTGCCCAATCCGATTGCCCATGTTCAAAGGGGCGTTTCTTGCTGCATCGTCGATACGATACCTGGTGCTCGGCGATATGGGGTGCTCAGCGATATCAGATGCTCGCTGATTTCGGGTATTAACCGCTATCGGATGCTCAGCGACAACGAGTCGATTAGCCCAGTTTTCGGCAGCAGATTCTTTATACTGAGACTATGCTGAACA
Organism: uncultured Eggerthellaceae bacterium; assembly: GCA_964402005.1. Lineage (GTDB taxonomy): Bacteria > Actinomycetota > Coriobacteriia > Coriobacteriales > Eggerthellaceae > CAYOBD01. The sequence goes on along the minus strand of CAYOBD010000031.1, from coordinate 7,244 downwards.
TCGTCCTCATCGAGCCGGAAATCCCGCAGAATACGGGCAACATCGCACGCACATGCGCCTGCGTTGGTGCGCGCTTGCATTTGGTATGGCCACTTGGGTTTCAGCCGACTGAGCGCAACTTGCGACGAGCAGGATGCGACTATTGGGACGAGGTCGATATAGTGCGTTGGCCATGCGTCGACGAATTCTTGGAGGCGCACAGTGCCGACGAGTTGCATCTGTTCACGGGGAGGGCGCAGCGCGAGTACGCGGATGCAGCATACGGTGAGGATACATTCCTGCTGTTCGGTCGCGAGAGCGCAGGCATCGATCCAGCTATTCTAGAGCGTTTCGCGGATCGTTGCGTGCGCATTCCCATGCGTGAGGGCCTACGTTCGCTGAACCTGTCTAATGCTGTGGCCATCGCTGCGTATGAGGTATTGCGGCAGCAGGGCTTCAAAGGGTTGCGCTAGCGGCGTGACAATGGGGGCGGATTGGGCAGGCGACCCGAACGTCCCATTGCCGTGGGTTTTACGGTGCGGTCTGCTATTCTGGGGTTGCAATGACGACTGCCATATCGGCCGCTCTGCAAGGAGGGCTCATGCAGCAGATACAAGATATGTTGTCGCAGTTAACGCAGCATGATCCGATCGGGCGTGTTTCACGGGACGATGCCCTTAGAGAGGACCTTGCCGGACTGCGTCTGTTCGATCCGCCGCTTGTGCGTGTCGCATCCGCATCCGATCCGCTCTTTGAGCGGCTTCGTGAACCTCAGGCAGTCGGCCCGCTCATGCGTTTGCCGTCCGACTGGCTGCCGGAGGCGCGCTGCGTCGTGTCGTATTTCTTCCCCATGAGCCAGCGCGTGCGTGAGAGCAACCGAACGGGCGCATACGCCTCAGACGAATGGTTCCATGCGCGCATCCAGGGGCAGGCGTTCATCGTTGCTGCAGGCAAGCGCCTGTGCGAGTTCCTCCGCGGTCAGGGCTTCCAGGCGATCTGTCCAGCGGCCGAACCAGATTTTGAGGCGCATTTCTTCGAGGAGGGCGACCTCAGCGGCTCTTTCCGCAGCAACTGGTCTGAGCGGCATGTTGCCTACGCCTGCGGACTCGGTACGTTCTCGCTTTCGAAGGGTGTCATCACGGAGCGCGGTACGGCTGGCCGTTTTGGAAGCATCGTGACCGATGCGGATCTGCCTGTTACGCCGCGGCCGTATGAGGATCTGTGCGAATACTGTTCAGGCTGCGGTTCATGCATCGCACGCTGCCCCGCGGGGGCGATTTCTATCGAAACAGGCAAAGACAATCTGTCGTGCTATGGCGCCATGGTGGAATCGAGGTCGATTCATCCGGGTTATGTGGGATGCGGCAAGTGCCAAGTAGGCGTTCCTTGCGAGACGGGCATCCCCACTCGACGTGCGCAGGCCGTCTGATCGGGGCAAACGCGGTGAAGAAATCTATCCGATCGGGGGAGCGCAGTGAACGAGCGTAGCTTTTCTACCGACAAAGGGGCTATTCGCTATTGGATAGGCGGTCCCGTGACCAGTGCGATCACGCTCGTGTTCCTGCCAGGACTTACCGCCGACCATCGGCTGTTCGACAAACAGGTTGAATTCTTTGAGCCGAGCTGCGGCGTTTTTACGTGGGACGCACCGGGCCATGGCGTATCGAGGCCTTTCGAGCTGTCGTTTTCGCTTGCTTAAAAGGCGTTCTGGCTCCACGCCATCCTCGCACGCGAGGACGTAGCGCACCCCGTACTTGTCGGTCAGTCCATGGGCGGTTATCTGAGCCAGGCTTTCATTCAGTGCTTCCCCGGAGAGGCCCTCGGCTTCGTTTGCATCGATTCAGCGCCGCTTAAACGTGAGTACTACACTGCGGCTGAGCTTTGGCTGCTCAAACACATTACGCCTGTTTATCGGGCGTATCCGCGCAAGAGGCTCATCCGCGATGGGGCAAAGGGCTGTGCTACCACGGAGTATGGCCAGGCATTGATGAGGTCTTTCATCGAGACCTACGACCATGCAGAGTATTGCGAGCTTGCGGGTCACGGGTATCGCATCCTTGCGGAAGCGGTTGAACTCAGCCTGCCGTACGAGATTGACTGTCCTACGCTGCTGATTTGCGGAACCGAGGATGCCGCTGGCTCGTCGCGGCGCTACAACCGCGAGTGGGCGAAACGGGCGGGCTTTCCTCTCGCATGGATCGAGGGCGCAGGGCACAATTCGAACACCGATCGCCCCGATGAGGTGAACGCCCTCATCGCCGAATTCGCCGGCGTGTAATTCGAGACGCGTATGGCGCGAATGGTCGCCGAAGAATTGGAATGCTAGCGGGTTTAAACCGAAGTTGGATGATATAGGCCGCGACTCACAGGGTGTAAACTTAGTGTGCTGCTTCAGATTAAGGGAATCTGCGGCAGCATGTTTTGCTTTGGACTGTGGGAAGGATCGATTATGAAGAAACTTGCAATTGCTGCTTGTGCAGCCGTGTTCGTGCTCGGCTTGGCTGCATGCTCGGGCAACTCCGGCTCGAATGAGAAGGCCGATTCCTCGACCGAGACGTCAGCGGCTGCGGCGCCAGCTTCAGCACCTGCTGATCAGGGAACTTCGCCCGAGGCGGCACCTGCCGAGCAGCAGGCGGCGCCGGCTGCTGCGACCGTCGATGTGAGCACGGTCGATTTCGATGTTGCGGCTATGAGCGACGAGGATGCGTTCAATTTCATGCATGATTTTACGAACCGTACGCCCGATGAGCTGGATGCCGATGAGGGCAAGGTCATGCACATCATCGGCCAGGTGAGCCGCTATACAAAGAAGACGGATGATCAGGAGCTCGCAAGCTTCTCGGTCGGCATCAAGGGCGAGGGCGGCACCATCTGGGGTGTCAACGTCTATGTCGACGGCTGGGAGGCAGCAGATTTCCCGGAGAATAAAGCCCAGGTCGAGGTCACGGGCGTTTGGGGTAAAGTCGATGGCTATGGCAACAGCGCCGGCCGCACGCTCATTTGCAATGCAGAGGACGTGAAGGTGCTCCAATAGCTCGGACTTCCTATCAATCGCAAGAATGTGCTAAAACCGTACCGAAGGGAGCGTTCCCTTCGGTACGGTTTTTTTCAAAGGCGGAAAAATGCGCGATATCTGGGTCATACGGCATTGCGAGCCCGCGAAGGGCGCCATAAGCGTATGCCTGGGTCGCAAGAACGATCCGCCGCTCAGCGAGGTGGGGCTAGCGCATGCGCGCGAGCTGGGAGAACGTTTTGCCGCGGTAAAGCTGCACAACGTATACTGCAGTCCGCTTCTGCGCAGCCGCCAGACTGCTGGGTGCATTGGTGATCCCCAGGTCATGCCCGAGCTGATTGAGCAGGACTACGGTGTCTGGGATGGCATGGCATGGCCCGATATCAAAGAGCGCTTTCCCGAGTTGTACGCGGCGCGGGCGCGCGATAACAGCTTGGTGCCGCCCGATGCGGAAACGTGCGTAGCGGCCGCCGACCGCTACATGCGGGCGTTGCTTGCTACGCACGGGAACTGCGCGGTTGTGGCGCACAAAGGTGCACTCGGTGCGCTGCTTTGTCATCTGCTCGACGTGGACCCTGCCGAAATGTGGACGCTCGATCTTCCATATGGATGCTGCATTCTGCTGCATGAGCATGAAGGACGTTTGGCGGTGCAAGAATAAGCCAGGTATCTGGTCCATTTCTGAGAATCGGAAGGGGCTGCTTACCGGTTTGCCCCAGTGGGTCGTCGAGAGCCGTTCGCTCTGATTCATCGAGTCGCCGAGAACCATTCGCTCTAACTCAGTAAAGTCGTTGAGGATGAGTCGCCGAAAATGATTGCGCACTCCTTTTTGGAAGCGGCATAGAGTAGAACAAATGCTCTGCTTCAGCTAGGTTGCCGCTCCCCTCTGGCAAGTGCAATTTCTGCCCATGGCAATTGAAGTAATAGGCAGATTAAGATAATCTTATAGTCGTTTCTCGATATGCGTATGGGGTTTGTCTAGGCAGTAACCGAGGGCAATCGCGATAGAAGGCCGCGCAGGCATTGTGCGATACCTCCGACTCCGAAACGCTTCTGTGCGCAAATCCGAGGAACAGTCATGTGTGCGGCGAGAGACGCCGAAAAACGAAAACGAAAAACGACGCTCATACCGCCGCGCATCGGATGAATAGGGCAGCATCGGCAGCTGCATTTGCCGATCGAATCGAGTGATGAAGGGGGAAGCATGAGCGTCAAAAAAGGAACCTACACCATCAACGGGTGCCAGAGGATGATCCTCTTCGACACCGACGAAACGTTGTCTGATGTGCTCAGGCGGATAGGTTTCACGAGTGTCAAAATCGGCTGCGGCAAAGGGCAGTGCGGCGCGTGCACCGTTTTGCTGAACGGTGAGCCCGTGCGGTCTTGCGTGAAGAAGATGGCCAAGATCGACGAATACAGCACCATCGAGACCGTCGAAGGCTTGGGCACAGCCGAGCATCTCCACCCCCTGCAGATGGCCTGGATTAAGTATGCAGCCGTGCAATGCGGCTTCTGCTCGCCTGGCTTCATCATGTCGGCGAAAGGTCTGCTCGAGGTCAATCCCGATCCGACGCGACAAGAGGTGCGCGACTGGTTCACGAAGCACAACAACCTGTGCCGCTGCACGGGATACAAGCAGCTCGTCGACGCCGTCATGGCAGCGGCGAAGGTCATGCGCGGCGAAGAGCCCCGCGAGTTCCTGGAGCCCGAGGCGCCGGAGCGGATCTACAACAGCAGGTTCCCGCGCCCCGATGCCCTCTCGAAGGTCATGGGCGGCACCTACTACAGTGACGACCTGGGTGCGCATATGCCTCCGGGGTCGCTTCAGTTGGCACTGGTATGGCCCGAGTATAAGCACGCCAACCTCGTGAGCATCGACGCGTCCGAGGCGCTAGAGATGCCCGGCGTTGCAGGTGTCGTCACGGCCAAGGATATCCCTGGCAACGACATCGCCATTCCGACGGGCTATAAGCGCGCATTCTACGGCACGGTTGACGACCCGGTGTTCGCGAATGGTCGCATCAACCGCCTCGGCCTGCCCATCTGCGCGGTTGCTGCTGATACCATCGAGAACGCTCGCGCCGCTGCGGCGAAGGTGAAAGTCGAGTACGAGGTGCTTCCTGCATACGATTCGTATCTGGAGGCATGCAAGCCCGACGCCGTCAACATCAAGCCGGACCTGAAGGAAAGCGGCACGCCGAACACGACGCTGTATCAGCCCGTATTCAAGGGCAAAGATACCACGGAGATCTTCGAGCATGCCGAGGAGAACGGCCTTACCACCGTCGAGGGCAGCTTCTACTCCACGCGCGAGCCGCATCTGGCCATCGAGCCGTCAAGCGCGCAGGCCTACATCGACGAAGACGGTGTGGTGACTGTTCTGTATAAGAGCCAGTTCCTCCATGCGCATCAGGGCAACATCTGCATGGCGCTCGGTCTTCCGCCCGAGAAGGTAAGGGTCATCGAGAGCCCCTGCGGCGGCAGCTTCGGCTACACGATGGGTGCCAACCCCGAGACGGTCGTGGCGGCATGCACCTGGGCGCTGAAGAAGCCGGTAACGCTTACGCTCAACTACGAAGAGAACCAGAAGATGAACGGCAAGCGTTCGGCGAGCTTCTGCAATGCACGTCTGGCCTGCGATAAGGATGGCAAGATCGAGGCGTTCGAGTTCGATGGCGTACTCGACCATGGCTCGATTGCGTACTTCCCCGAGGGCTTGGCTACGAAGTACGCCCGCTTCATGATGTATCCCTACAACGTTCCGAACGTCAAGGGCCTCGTGCGTGCCGGCCTGTCCAATCAGCCCTTCGGCACGGCTTACCGCGGATTCGGTTCGCCTCAGGCCTACACCACCAGCGAGGCTCTGATGGATATGATGGCCCGCAAGCTGGGCGAGGATCCATTCGAGTTCAGGTACAAGAATGCCGTCGAGCCGGGTGACACCCTGGTCATCAGCGCGCCGTATCGTCACTATCACATCAGGGAGCTTATGGATAAGGTGCGTCCGGAATACCAGAAGGCTCTGGAGTGGAAGAAGCAGCCGGCCGAGGACGGCTGGAAGAAGGGCGTCGGCGTGAGCTGCGGCGGTTATGCCGTCAGCGCCGAAGGCGACATGTGCTTCCTGGACCTGGAACTGAACCCCGACAACAGCGTCTCCGTATTCAGTTCGTGGCAGGAGATGGGCCAAGGCGCCGAGATCGGTGCTTTGGAGCTTGCGCAGGAGTGCCTGCTTCCGCTGGGGCTTTCGCCTGATCAAATCCACCTGCGCATGAACGACACCGCCACCTGCAAGTACCATGGCTCGTCGGGCGGTAGCCGCTCGCACTTCGTGGCCGGTTCGGCCATGCAGGATGCCGCGGACAAGCTGCTGGCAGCAATGAAGAAGTTCGATGGCACATTCAGGACCTATGACGAGATGATCGAAGAGGACATCCCGGTCAAGTATGAGGGTGCCTGGATGGCTGGCCCCAAGTACACGGGCCTGAGCGCCGACACCGGCCAGGGCGACCCCATGCCCGACCACAACTACATCGTGTCCGTTGCATGCGTCGAGGTTGAGGAAGCCACGGGCAAAACGCGTGTCGTCAACGTGCACTCCGGCGCCGACGTGGGTGTAATCGGCAACTACAACATCATCGAGGGCCAGGCCAACGGCGGTATGTTCCATGCCATCGGCTTTGCTCTGAGCGAGGATTACTACGACGGCGAGAAGAAGTACGCGACGATGCTGGGCAGCGGCTTCGGCAAGTGCAACGACGTCCCGGATGACATGGAGTGGATCTTCCAGGAGAGCCCGCGTGAACTCGGGCCCCATGGCTCCGGCGGTGCTTCCGAGTGCTTCCAGAGCGCCGGCCATATGGCAATCATCAACGCCATCGACGACGCGGTTGACGTGCGCATCACCGAGCTGCCGGCCAAGCCCGAGAAGGTCAAGGCGGCGCTCGACGCCAAGGCCGCCGGCGAGGATTACGCGGTCGAGAAGTACTACCTGGGCGAGCCATTCGCCGACGTTCTCGCGTACATCAAGGAGAACCCGGTCGAGACCGGCGAGACCGAGGTGGCCGAAGGCGACCAGCCGCCGATGATGGCCATCTAGCAAGCAGGTTCGGATTGCCATTCTGAGCGGAGCGAAGAGTCTCCTCCGATGCATACGGGGGAGACTATTCGGTTAAGCTTTCTGGATGGGGAAAGCTATTGGCTGGTGGTACACCCCTGTAGCAGGACTGTACCACGTGTCGTGGTACAGTCCTGC
>CAYOBD010000030.1:0-13452 GCA_964402005.1 uncultured Eggerthellaceae bacterium | reverse complement strand
GATGGTTTACGAAGCGGAAAGTCGCACCCGTATCAATCTAGGGTTAACACCTCCTATATTTGGGACAGAGACGATTCGTTTCACCGCTTTGCAGCTAATGCGCGGACTCTTCAGGATGCTAAATGTGATCAGCAGCGTCTTCGATTGCCATTCAGGCACCTGCCATCTGGCTCGCGTGCTGCGGGTTTTGGTGTAGCATGGCAGTATGGGTGTCCGATCGTAAGGAGGCGCACTATGGGGAAGCTCGGCGACATCAAGGACAAGGTTGTTTCCGCAAAGGGTGCTGCTGTTTCGGCTAAAGACAAGGTCGTGTCAGCAAAGGACACGGTTGTTTCCGCTAAAGATAAGGTCGTCGATTTTGCCGAGGCGGCCAAGCCGGTCGTGGAGAAGGTCGGTTCGGCTATCGGCACGGCTGCCGAGAAGGCGGCGCCGGTTGTCGGCAAGGCGGCAACGACGGTCAAGGACAAGGCCGCTCCTGTGGTCGGCGCGGCTGCTGCGGTCGTCAAGGAGAAGGCAGGCGAAGCCGCTGAGGCGATCAAAAACAAGGCCGAAGAGATCACCGGCAAAGATCTGGACCGCGATGGCGTGATCGGCAAGGGCGAAGACCCCGAGAAGGGAGAGATTGTCGAAGTCGAGCCCGTAATCGAAGCCGCTGAAGCGAAAGTTGAGGTCGCCGAAGAAACCATCGAAGCCGCCGAGGCCGAGGTCAAGGCTGAAGCGGTCGAGGTCGCCGCAAAAGCAGAAGCTGAGGCCGAAATGGCTGAGAAGACCGAAACAACGGTGGAAGCTGTCGAAGAGGCCTCTGAACTCGAAGCCAGATGATAGGGCGCTAAGCTGCCGGGTTTGCTTAAAAGGCATTCGCGGCTTGCGGCGTAATCCATTCAAGGCTCGACAAGTGAATTCTGGAAGATATGGATTCGTTTGATGAATTTGTGCTCGGTTGGCATTGTCAATGGAATCGAAGCTTTCATCTTGGAGCAGCAGACTTGGTCAACAACTCAAATGCGCACCTGGCCAAAGCTGATAAGATTTTGGAAACATATAATCGCGTCGGCGACCTGGGCCAGCTGGCGTTGTCCTACGGCGCGAGCTTCTTTGACGCGGCGGCGACGACTTCATAGGAAAGATGGACAGTAGGTTGAACGAAATGGAAGCCGAGTACTATCAGGTGGCAGGGTTTGCATTATTCGGAAAGCGATGGAGCTGTTGAATGGGTGATCTTGGACGGAGCTGCGCGCAAAACGACGAGGAGGCCGGTGGGAAAACCATCGGCATAGTCTCGTCGTATTATCTGCCGCATCTGGGTGGTGTCGAGCAATATACGGACGGCTTGGCTACGGCTTTAACAGCTATGGGGCATCGCGTCATTATTTTGACATGCGACATCGATGACGATCCGGGTGTTGAAATCAGGCGGGACGGAGTTGTGATATGCCGCGTTCCAGCGCGCAACTTTCGCGACAGGTTTCCCATTCCGCGAGGCTCCTTCAAGAACTCGGAGGCGTGGCGTTGTGCCGCTGCCGTAGATTTCGATGGTATTATCGTGAATACACGGCTTTACCCGCTTTCCCTACATGGCGTGCAGCTGGCGCGCGAAAAGGGAATCGTGCCGATTGTCGTCGAGCATGGTTCTGGTTCTGTAACGCTCGGCAATGCAGCTGTCGATTTTGTCTTCCACGCGTATGAGAAGTGGCTCTTCAGGAAGATAGCCGCATATCGACCGCAGTTTTGTGGCGTCTCTAAGAAATCTGCCGAATGGCTTGCCGAATTGGGAGTTAAGGCTGCGGGGGTCATACCGAATGCAATTGATGCCGAAGGCTTCCGCGAACAGGCGTCAGTACGCGATTTTCGTGCCGAATTCGGCGTTTCCGACAAGACTCCCCTGATCGTATTCGCAGGGCGCCTCATCCGCGAAAAGGGCGTGATGATCTTTGCGGACATGGCTTCGATGATGGGCGAGCGGAAGAGCGAAGCATGCTTTGCGATTGCGGGCGAAGGTCCCGAGCAGGCGCATCTGGAGGCGCGCATCGGGCCAAATGTGCATATGCTCGGGCGTTTGGAGCGCCCAGATATGGCGGCGCTCCTCCGGCAGGCTGACATTTTTTGCTTCCCCAGCATGTACCCGGAAGGTCTGCCGACCTCGCTGTTGGAAGCTGCGGCATGCGAAACCTACATCGTTTCGACCGATGTGGCAGGTGCGCGGGATGTGGTGCCTGACGAGTTGCTGGGGACCGTCCTTCCCCAGGCATCAGCAGAGTGGTTTGTGGATGCCGTGGAAGCTGCGATTGACTCTGCCAGGGAATCTCGACAGGCGGCGGAGAAGTGTCGTAGGCATGTCGAAGAATCTCTATCGTGGGAGGCGTCTGCGAAGATCGTTTTGGATATCTGCGCGCGTGCGGCCGCATCGACATAGCCGACAGTTGCCGTAAGGGCTGTCACTATCCCTTGTCTCGGTAAACCGTGACACACAATAGGCGTGCAGGGAGGTACGCAAGGGCGGCCATGGCCGGATTCGGTGCGTTTCTTACGCCGTGTTCGACTTTGCCAAGTATGCATCCGACCAGGTAGAGCACATTGTTTTCGTATTTGAGCAGAAACGTGTCGGAGTATTCGATGAGGCGTCTCTTGTGCATGGCGTAGCTGCGCGGATTCTGTCTCGTAACCTTCCGCACATTGCTCGTGTAGCCATCTTCCCGGTATTCTGCGATTATTGTAATTTTGTTCAATATGAGCATTTTGAAGTATTGATCGATTTGGTGATAGACGAATGTCTCAGCCATAAACTTCTCGCCCTCAGCGATTTGGAACGGGAAGATCCGGAGCAGTTCCGTACGGTAGACCGAGGCTATATCCCCGCTATGGCCATGCTTGTAGTACAAGTCCCAGCGCGTTACGCGCTCTAGTCCTTTGGGAAAAGGCTTGGTCAGCGGTGTCGAGTCGTCCGCGCCGTCCAAGGTGATGATTCCAGCTATCTCTGGGTCGCAGCGTACGGGCTGCCAGGCATCGAGTATCGATTCAATCGAGTCAGCGGCTAGATGGTCATCTGAGTCGACGCAGAAGAAAAGCTCGTTTGCACAATGCTCGACGCCGGTGTTATGCGCTCGCGCCTTCCCTCCGTTTTCCTGTTTGATGTACTCGATGGGAAAGGGTGTGCTTTCAGATTGGAATGATTCGACGAGCTTCTCGGTTTCGTCGGTGGACCCGTCGTCCACAATGAGCCAGCAAAAATCGAAGCATGTTTGGGCCTTCAGCGATGCGAACAAGGAGTTGAGGCAGTAGGCGCGGTTGTATGTGGGCGTGAATACGCATAGGGTTTTTTCAGCTATGGAGTCTGTCAGGTTGGGCAGATCGGCCGTAGGGCAGCTTGCAACACCGTCTGCCTTCTCGAACGATGCGTTAGTTAATTCCACGGAAGGCTCCTTTCGTTGAGCGGCGCAGCGCGTGCCTACAGCTTGCGGATGGCCGCCACCGTTGGAATCGCCATCGCTATAGCGCCTATCGCATATGCGATCATAACGGTAAAGCTGATGCCGTTCGCGCTGAAAGCGTCCACGAGGGGAATGGTCAGGGCCAGCGTCGCTACGAGCGCAATCACGTTGCCGATGACGTTCGCCTGGAATTTCCGCAACCCAATGAGGATGTCGTTGAAGAACCAGAGGAAAGCAGAAACGGCCGTCATGATGATGGCTGGTACGAGCATGTAGGTGAACGGGGTGATGCTCTCGCCGAAGAACAGGACCAAGATCCATTCACCCAGCAGTGTTAGGACCACTCCGGCCGCCAGGCATATCCCAGCCATGGCAAATACGGCTTTGACCAGCAAAGATACTAGGGCGTGCTTATCCTTTGCATGGAAGCTGCGAGCGAATGAGCTGATGAGTGGCGTGTAGATGTAGCTTGCACCCATCTGGATCACAGCGGCAGGCGCGGCAACCGAAGCGTATGCGCCGAGGAGCGACTCGCCTTGGGTTAAGGCAAGGAACTGTCGTGGTATCGCCGGACATGCCGAGCAGGCGATGCTGGCTATCACGATGGGCAGGCAGGTCAAGAAAAGATGTTTTGTCTTCTTCGCGCTGATGCCGAGCTTCAGTTTCTCGAAAATGGCCGTGTGCGGATAGGTGTACAGGATCCCGATCGCTATCGTTACCAGTGTCATCGCGATAAAGGCGGCTTCAAGTGATTGGGTAGGGTAGAAGATCGCGATGAAAACTGCCAGAATGCCGATACCCTGCAAGCCGTTCGATATGCCGTTGTAGTCCATGCGGGAGTTCAGGTTCAGGACGGCATGGAAGACGGAGAGCATGAGGTTGGCAATTTTGTAAATGAAGAACAATATCACGGGCAAAATGCTTGACCCCGGGCAGGTGGCAATCGCATAGATGGTTGCGCAGATGAGCGCAGTAAAGGATGTGATCAAGCAAAACGTGAAATATTCACCCAGTGTGTTCTCGTGTTCGGTATCCGAGATCTGATACGTATATATGCGGTATTCGACGAGTGGGCGGAATGTGTTGAATACGGCCATGGCAAGCGCAAGGACGCCCGCTGCCTCGTAGTCACCCGAAAGCCGTACCACGAAAACGGAGAGCAGCCACGTGCAGCCGAAAAAGACGAGCGAGCCGATTGCATTCCAGACCACGTTGGCCTTCAGAGAAAGAGGTTCTGTTGAGTAGTTGCGTCCCATTACATTCTCGAACTGCTCTTTACAGTCGATACGCTTCTACTACATGCGGTTCGTATTCGACAGGAGTTTTCCAGTCGCCGTAGATGTGAGTAAGCACATCGTCGTAGCCTTCGGGCACGAAATACTCCCTGTCCTCGAACGGGACGAGCAGCGGCTTGTAGCACCACAATTGGTAGTGGTAGGGCTTGTTTCGCTCGAAGGGGAATTCGGCGACCTCGCCCGTTTCATGTGCGCTCTGGGTGCGGCTCAGGTCATCGAGCTTCTTCATGGTTTTGCCCACATCGACAAACCGGTGAAACGCGGGACAAATGATATGCTTTATGGCCCTTATGATGCTCGAATTACTCTCGTCTGGATCGGTGACGGCAAGCCAGCGTAGCCAGTATAGGCGGTTGATCCTGTTGAGCGTTGCCTTGTTGTTCATGTCGAGATTGTCGAGCGGAAAGAGGTCGATCCAGACGCCGGTTGCGACTGCGCCCCGGATATACCGCTGCTTGATGTAGGTGGAGGTATCGAACATGACCGCGTAGGGATAGGCGCAATTTCCCTGTGCAGGGGCGGTGATCCTGAACCGCTCCGAAGACCGCCACTCGTCGAAGTGAGCGATAAAACAGTCGTAGTGTTTCCGAAGCATGCTGATGTCTACATCGTCATCCCAGGGGATGAAGCCCTTATGCCGCGCGGCGCCGATAAGAGATCCGCCGTCTAGGAAATACCAAAGGTCGTGCTCGGTGCAAATCCGGTGTATCTCGTCAATCATTTTGAGCTGAATTTGCCGGATTTCGTCAATCGTAAGGGGCTGTTTGTCCGTTAGAGACAGATTTGCGGGAATGGCGTCTGCCGATGATTCGAGGACGCTGTCTGTCGCGATGCCTGCGGCTTTGCTCATGACGTTTACGCCGTTACCGAAATCGAGCACGAGAGGAATATGGGAGTGCCGTTCCGTTTCGGGTGGCAGCGTCATGTAGTCACCGTATTGATCGATGAGGTACTGATGGGAATTGTGGGGCACAGGGACTACCATATCCTCGAAAGGCAGCATTGTTGTAGGGAACAGGGTATCCGTGTCGTATTGTCCATGCGTGGGGAATGCTGGATTCATCCAGCGACCTTGTCCGTTTCCTTTTGCGTAGGCAGTTTGGAAATGCTGGAAAATCTTTTCTGGGGACTGCGTGCGCTTCGCTATCTTATGTGCGCCGGCAAGTGCAACTCGCACAATGCCTTTTGCTGGAATCGACGAAGGGATGTTCGGATGGGCAATGTGGTACACATAGGACATCTTCTGCCAATACGAAGTGGCCCGTATTTGCTGTTCCGCTTTGCGCGGATCGGAATCGAGCTGCATGTAATTAAACACATCGATAAAAATGCCCTGATCGAAATCAGCTTCAGCCGTTGGCCTGTCAATGAAGCGCGTGCCGATTTTATAGACCTTTGCGAAAAACGCCGCATAATTCGAAGTTTGCCCTGGCAGGTACACGCCATAGCCGCTGCCTTCAAGAACTGCGGGTGCTACTTCGCAGAAGATACGGAAGTCGTTCGGAGGCAATGCGATATCCACATCGTCATCCCAAGGGATAAACCCCTTGTGGCGTACAGCTCCTAGACAGGTGCCGCCCTCCACAAACCAGGTAAGCCCGAATTCGTCGCATAACGCAGCAACTACTTTGAGCATGTTTTTCAGCTCCTGTTGCAGCTGTGTGAGTATCTCCGGCGGGTATACGTTGCCATCCATGTTTTTGCCTATCTGCCCAAATTGTGGCGTTATCATAATTGCTATCATAACGAATTCGGTAGGATGCGGTTTCGCTTCCTACGAAAACCATCGGAACCATAGGTGGTTCAACGAGGCTGGGTGGTTACATGCGCGACGGAAAACGAGTGGTAATAACGTACGGGACATACGATCTTTTACATTTCGGTCATATACGCCTAATGCAACGTGCGAAGGAGCTGGGCGACTATCTGATTGTTGGCGTAACGTCCGATACATTCGACCTCGACCGCGGCAAGCTCGACGTGTACCAGCCCCTCAGCGACCGTATGAATGCGGTCATCGCCACGGGTATTCCCGATAAAGTGATCGTCGAGGAGTTCCAGGGCCAGAAAATCTCAGACATCCAGAAGTACGGCGTCGACATCTTTGCTATCGGATCGGACTGGGCAGGAAGATTCGATTTTCTCAAAGAATACTGCGACGTTGTCTATCTTGAACGTACGCAGGGTGTGTCCTCCACTGAATTGCGTGCAGAACGGACCGAATCTGTGACAATGGGTGTGGTCGGGCTGAACCATGTGACGGATTGGATCGTGCAGGAAAGCTGGCATGTGCCTGATGCACGTATCGTAGGCGCATGCGCTCTTCCTGGGGACACGCTTGAAACTCTCGATGCGAGCTATGAACTCGCGCATGAGGATTGCCCGGAAGCGCTGATGGAGAAGGTCGACTCAGTCTATCTTTATACGACTATCGACAAGCGGCCTGACCTGATACGCAAGGCCTTGGGCAAAGGATGCCATGTTCTGTGCGAAGGGCCATACGCGCTCACGTATTACGAGGCTGCGGAACTGGCCGCCTTGGCCCGTAATAGCGGGCTCGTGTTGATGGAAGCCATGAAGACCCGCTATTTCCCAGGCTTCGAGCGCCTCCGGCTGCTCATCCAGAGCGGCATAATTGGTACAGTGAAGGACATTCGAGCGGCGAACAGCCATCTTGATAGCTGGATTGATCACGGGAATAAGTATCTGGGATGCTTCTACGATATGGCGCCTTATATCACGTTGCCGGCCTTCACGTTGCTCGGATGCGATTATTCCGATGCCCGGTTGACGTGTTCATTCGAGAAGGACTTCTGCACGTGGGCCAAGCTTGACTTGATGTATGAGGAAGCCTCGGCGACTTTGTACACTGGGCAGGGGGTCAAGACGGAGAACGACATGGTCATCACGGGCACAGACGGCTATATTTATGTGCCATCGCCATGGTGGAAGACCGAGTATTTCGAGGTCAGGACCGAGGATTTGCGGGATACGCGAAAATTCTACTTCGAGTGCGTAGGCCACGGTCATCGCTATGAGCTATTCGAGTTTCTTCATCGGATACAAGGGGGTAGCAGCTATCCGGCGCTGCGCCCTGATGCGGAAACGCTTGCAGTGAGCAAGCTTGTCGAGAAGTTCGATGAAGGGGATATTGTGGTGCTCGCCCATGGAAAATACAGCTTCGGGGGCGGCGAGCGCATAAACGATCGCTAAGCGGCGACGTTTCGGAATCGTAGGGAGGAAACAGTGAAGCTGTTCACGATAGGCCCCGCCCAAATGCACAGACGCACGTTGGAGGTGGCTGGGCGCCAGGTGCCGTATTTCAGGAATCAGGAATTCTCCGAGGTCGTTCTCGACTGCGAGCGCCTGCTTAAGAGGTTTGCTCATGCGCCCGACGATGCGCGCATGATTTTGCTCACTGCGAGTGGGACGGGCGCCATGGAGGCGACCGTTATGAACTGCTTCGATGTACGGGACAGGCTGCTCGTAGTAGATGGCGGCTCGTTCGGGCATCGTTTTACCAGGCTTTGCGAAATCCACGGAATTGGGTATGACTCCATTGTGCTCGCTCCCGACGAGGAGTTGTCGGCCTCGCATCTCGAATCGTATGCGGGCACGGACTGCACGGGTCTTCTGGTCAATCTTGATGAGACTTCCACGGGTCAACTCTACGATTTGGACATGCTTGCGCGATTCGCGCACGACAACGGCATGCTGCTCGTTGTGGATGCCATCAGTGCCTTTTTATCCGACCCAATCGACATGGCTCAAGCGGGCATCGACGCGCTTATCGTGAGTTCGCAGAAGGCGCTTGCGATTGCGCCGGGCATCTCTGTAGTGCTGTTGTCGGGTCGCATGATGGAGCGACTCGGCGGCGTCGACTGTCGCAGCATGTATTTCGATTTCAAGGATTATCTGGAAAATGGATTGCGTGGGCAGACGCCGTTTACGCCAGCGGTTGGAATAGTGTATGAGTTGCAGGACAGGCTCCATGCAATCGAAGAGGCAGGCGGCGTTGAAGCTGAAGTGGAGCGCATCGCCACGCTAGCGCAC
Organism: uncultured Eggerthellaceae bacterium; assembly: GCA_964402005.1. Taxonomy (GTDB): domain Bacteria; phylum Actinomycetota; class Coriobacteriia; order Coriobacteriales; family Eggerthellaceae; genus CAYOBD01. The sequence continues at coordinate 4,676 of CAYOBD010000030.1, read as the reverse complement.
GACTTCCGAGAGCGGGTGGCCGGCCTGCCTCTATCCATTGCTTCTTTCAGGAAATCCAATGCGGTTACCCGAATCGTGTTCAATGAGCCAATCGCGAAGACCATAAATCAACGATTGATAGATGACTACGGATTCGTCCTCAATCCTTGTGGAGGCGAGCTAGCTGATTACGCATTGCGCGTGGCGCATGTCGGCGATTTGACTCTCGAGGACAACGAGATGCTCGTTCGGGCGATAGTTGACTTGCTTGCCGAAATATAAGTTCCTCAAGTGAATAATAGAATGCGTTGGGTGTTCGGGCGAACCTATACGGCATAACGGTGAAGACGAATTGGATGGGAGCGCTCTCTTCGGTTTTACTGGCCATACAGCTAGTTCTGCGTAAACCGAACGCGGACAAAGAAAGAGGGGAAACCACTTTCGGTACGTATGAAGTCGATTATGAGGGATTGCTGTATTTGCCGATGTAGCGGTTGATCATGTCGCGGCCGAAGTCGCTCACACAGTAGAAGATCCGCAGATCACCGTCATCGTCCAGATCGCATCTAGCCTCATCAAGCAAGCCGTTCTCTTTTGCTGTGTCGAGAGCTTCCTCGACATCGCGTTTCGTGAGCAACTTGTATTCGCCGTATTGCGGCTTGAGCGCTTCGATCACATCGTCGGCGCAATAGTTGTTGCTATCCATGAAATGCTTGACTATCGCGTAATAAAGCGGCATCAGTTTATTGGACATCGCTATTCCCCCTGTTCCTCTTGTGAGGGCGCCTTAATGGCGTTTGGCGCTTCTGTTGCGTCTTGCGTACGTTTGCGGAACAGCCCTATGGGATTGACCGCGATACAGAATATGCCGGCAACCATGATTAGAGCACCGATCCATTGGATAGCCTCAAGCGGCGGATAGTCAGCCGCCATGCCGCCGATGTTCAAAACACCCATGATGATCCAAATGAAGAACGGTCCCCAGAAGGCGTACATGCCGTTGCATGCCATGCCGAGCGCAGCGCCGCACATCGAGTTACCCTTGTACCAGAACGAGAAGGCGGGCATCGCGAAGAAGCCCGATACGATGAAGATAAGAAGTGCGGGACTTGTGAAAGCTGCGCCAGCGAGCTGTGTCATGCCCTCGATGCCGCCACCTACGATTGCGAGTATCGGGAACATTACGATGAGCTCCAACACGCCAGCTGTGATTTGGCGGATCGCAATTCCGATTCGATAATCGATGAGGATAGTGCCGAAGCCCGCAACGCAACCCTCAAAGCCCCAGCCGAACGCTGCGATGAATGCGAACAGGCATCCGAACAGAGCCTCCGGTCCCATGGATGCGAAGCTGGTTCCTCCTATGAGTGCGGCCGCGCACAAGCAGATGAGAATGCCGACGATCATATGGCCTTCGAGCTTCTGCTTAAAGAAGATTCGTCCGAGGATAGCGCCGATGGCGCAGTTGAGCGCAGCAATCGGCACTATTACACCAGGATTGCCCGCAGCGGTCGCGGAGTTGAGGCCGATGATATATGCGATTGTTGCGAGCGGTCCGCCCACGGCGGCGCATACCATCATGATGATGCCGGGTTTGGTCTTCATCGTCTTCCAGAGATCGCCCAGCTGATGGTTTTTGGCGCAGACTGCAATCGACCAGATGCCGCTGAAAATATCGTTCAGACCGGCGGCAAGGGCGGCCAGCACGAACGTGATCATGAATGCGCTCAGCGCGGCATTGCCTTCTCCCCAGGGGCCGCCTGCGAACCATTCTCCCCACACGCCCTGGGTTTCCGCAAGCGTAATGAATCCTGTGTACAATCCGTAGCACATGCCAGATGCGATGGCGAACGCAATGCCTCTGATGAGGTAACGCTTGCGCCGTTCTGCTCGAAGTTCGGCAACCTTTTGGTCCATATGCTCATCAATCCTTTCGTTTCGGAAGCAAACTCCGACGTTCTCAGATTGCTTCGCGTAACGGCTAAAAGGTAAGGTCTGTTTGCGAAGCGTTTAGATACTAGCACATGTTCAAACAAAATGAAAATATAATTAAATATGAACACATTATGTTGAATGTGCTGGAAAAGACTGTGAAATTTCATCAGTTGTGTGCAAAATGTTCAAAAACAACTATTATGTTCAAACCATACGAACATGATTGCAAGCTATGGAGAATGTTGGTGCGAACCAAGAAAGAAGCGTAAACCTGATTCTTCTAGGCGCTTTCATATTGATCGATGCTGCTAGCGAAGGTGGCGGAACGGAGCGAAGATATGATCAACAGGAAAGAGTTCGATATCCTTTGCGCTATACGCGTGCATCCAGGAATCACGCAGCGAGAGATCGCCCAGCTTCTCGAGATTTCGTTGGGTTCTGTCAATGCGGCGTGCAGGAACCTGGCACGCGAAAAACTTGTCGACAGCGGCAAAATTACGGCTCGTGGGATACGCGAGCTCAAGCCGTATAAGGTGGACAATGCTGTTATCATGGCAGCTGGCTTGTCGCTGCGTTTCGCTCCGATCTCGTACGAGAAGCCGAAGGGACTTTTGGAAGTACGCGGCGAGATTCTAGTGGAACGCCAGATCGAGCAGCTGATTGAAGCTGGCATCACGGACATCATCCTGGTGGTGGGCTACAAGAAGGAGCTGTTCTTCTATTTGGAGGAAAAATACGGAGTTAAGATTGTCGTGAACGATGAGTTCGCGTCACGCAACAACAATTCGACGCTCATGCGGGTCCGAGAGATGCTCGGCAACACCTACATTTGTTCATCAGATGTCTATTTCACGAAGAACCCATTCTTACAGTACGTATGGAAGGCGTACTATGCAGCCGAGTATTCTGAGGGGCCAACCAAGGAATGGTGCCTCAAACTCGATTCCAAGGATCGGATTCGCAACGTTTCAATTGGCGGATCCGGTGCGTGGTACATGATTGGTCAGGCATATTTTGACAGGGCGTATTCGGAGCGGTTCGCTGAGATACTGGTGGCAGAATACGACAAGCCTCGCACGGCAGGGATGCTGTGGGAGGATCTGTATGTCGAGCATATCGACGAGCTCGATATGGAGGTCCGCCGCTATGAGCCTGGTACGATCTTCGAGTTCGATTCGCTTGACGAGCTGCGCGACTTCGACCCTCAGTTCCTGGAGAACATCGATTCCGCCATCTTCGACAACATCTGCAGCGTACTCGGTTGTAAGAAGTCCGAGATTCATGATGTGTTTCCGCTCAAGCAGGGCCTGACGAATCTGTCGTGCCATTTCTCGACGAACGATGGCGAGTACGTGTATCGGCACCCTGGTGTGGGAACAGAGCAGATGATCGATCGCGGTGCCGAGGTGCAGGCGCTCAGTCTCGCCAAGCGCATCGGCATCGACAACACATTCATCTTCGAGGACCCCAAGAGGGGATGGAAGATTTCCCGGTTCATCAAAAACTGCCGTGAACTTGACCCCCATGACGATGCCCAGCTTGCCGAGGCGATGATGCTTGCCGGTAAGCTCCATGAGCAGGATGAGGTGCTTGATAGGCATTTTGACTATCTGGCGGAGGGGCTCAAATATGAGGGGCTGCTCCTGCAGAAGGGACCGATCGAAGTTCCGGGGTATGAGGAGCTGAAAGCGCAAGCGGTCCGAGCACGCGAGCTTGCGGCTGGCGATGGGGCGCGGGAGTGTCTGACGCACAACGATTTCTTCTATCTGAACCTCCTTTACGACGAGGAAGGTACGTTGAGCCTGATCGACTGGGAGTACGCGGGCATGGCCGACTACGCAAGCGACTTCGGCACGTTCGTGGTCACTTGTGAATTGGACGAGGCGGAAGCGGAGCGCGCTTTGGAGCATTACTACGGTCGTACGCCGACGCTCGAGGAGAGGCGCCACAACTTCGCATTCGTCGGGTTGGCCGGATGGTGCTGGTATGTGTGGTCGTTGCAGAAGGAATCCGAGGGCGACTACGTGGGCGATTGGCTTTACATCTACTATCGCTATGCGAAGAAATATCTGCCGCTTGCAATCTCGTTGTACGGGAAGTCGGCTGACTAAGGAAACCTACGTCGGGGCGAGAGAACGCCTTTCTGAGCCATATACTTCGTTGATGCATCTGCTTCTGCCAGGGCATGTAATCGCCCAGAATGCATCCCTATAGGTTGCTCAAGCCGGACAATTGATTAGAGCTGCGCGAGATTCGCCTTGGCGCGCTCGTAGCGCTCGGTACCGTAATCGACGAGGCTTTGGTCGTAGAGGGCGCGCTGCTCGCCCCAAAGGCTCCAGAGGAAATCGATCAGCACCATATTGACGACTACGCTCATATCTTCCTCGGGCAACGGGTCGCGTCCGAAATAGGCTCGTTCGAATGCGAGGCGCTCCTCATCATCGTAGCCAGCCTCGATGGCGACGTCGGCGACATCCCACAACGGGTCGTTCATCCCTGCATATTCCCAGTCGACCAGGTACATGCGGCCGTTAACCGTGTCTTTGACGAAGTTCTCGCACAACGGATCGCAGTGGCACAGCACCCGTTCCCGCTCCGGCAGCTGCTTGACGGCGTCAATCACGCGTGCCTTGGTTTCCTCGTAATCGGGCCAGAGCTTGCCGCCGTCTTGGAAGATGAGCCGCTCGTAGTCGAACACCTTCTCGATCGGGTCGAATACGGCAAAGTCGCCTCGCGCCTCGCGGTGCAACTTGGCCAGCAGC
>CAYOBD010000029.1:0-13597 GCA_964402005.1 uncultured Eggerthellaceae bacterium | reverse complement strand
GGACTGATCCATCTTCTCGAAGGCATCGCGCAGCGCTTCGATCGAGCCTTGAACGTCGGCTTTGACGATCAGGTTCAAATCGGTTTGCTTGCCCTCCTCGATGCGGCTGAACAGATCGTCGAGGGTCATATGGCCCTTCTTCTCCTGCGCAGCCAGGCGTTCGCGCAGCGCACGTTCCTCTGCGAGTTTACGCGCATCGCGTTCGTCTTCGAACACGCGGAACTCGTCACCCGCAGTCGGTACGCTCGAAAGGCCGAGCACCTCGGCAGGATCAGCCGGGCACGCTTCATTCACGTGGTTTCCGTGCGGGTCGATCAATGCGCGGACGCGCCCGTAGGACGTGCCGGCTACAACGCAGTCGCCAGGATGCAGCGTACCGCGTTGCACGAGGACGGTAGCAACGGGTCCGCGGCCCTTGTCAAGATTCGCCTCAATCACGAAGCCGGAGGCCAACGCATCGGGATTCGCCTTCAACTCGAGAACGTCGGCTTGGAGGATGATGGTCTCCAGAAGATCGTCGATATGCAGATTCTTCTTCGCAGAGACGTCGACGAACATGTTGTTGCCACCCCATTCCTCGGGAATGACCTCGTATTCTGTAAGCTCCTGGCGAACGCGATCGGGATTGGCGCCGTCTTTGTCGATCTTATTGACGGCGACAACGATGGGTACGTCGGCGGCTTTTGCGTGATTGATAGCCTCAATCGTCTGCGGCATGACGCCGTCATCAGCGGCAACAACCAGCACGATTACATCGGTGACCTGCGCACCGCGCGCACGCATTGCCGTGAATGCCTCGTGGCCCGGCGTATCGATGAATGTGATCTGACGGCCGTTGATGTCGACGACGGATGCGCCGATGTGCTGCGTGATTCCGCCGGCCTCGCTCTGAACGACGCCGGTATGCCTGATGGCGTCGAGCAGCGAGGTCTTGCCGTGGTCTACATGGCCCATGACCGTGACGACGGGCGGACGCGGCTTCAGATCCTCTTCGGTATCGTGGTACACAACCGCGTATTCCTCTTCGGGTGAAACAACACGAACCTTGCGACCCATGTCATCGGCCACAAGCTCGATAAGGTCGTCGCTCATCGACTGCGTAAGCGTCAGAACTTGCCCCAGCATGAACAGGCGCTTGATGATGTCATTCGGCTGCACAGACAGAATCTCCGCGAGCTTTGCGACAGATGCGCCCTGCGGAACTTCGACAACGGAATCGTCGAGTACGAGCTCCGGATCGAGACCCTTCTCGAGCGCTTTCTGCTCGGCGCGCTCACGAGCCTCGGCCTCGCGCTTTTCCTTGCGCTTCTTACGACGTCCTTCGCCTTCGTGAGACGATGCAGCCGCTACGGCCGCACGAGCTTCAGCCAGGACCTTGTTGCGTTGAAGCTTCTCAGCCTGAACGGCCATCTTCGCATAGCGGTCGTCGCCCTTCTCCTTCTCTTCAAGCTCGGGTACAACCTGCTCCGCATGGCGCGTCTTTCCCTTGCCCTTGCGTCCCGTTTCAGGCGCAGCTGCCGGCTCAGGCGCTTGCGCTGGTTGCACGCGCTCGTCCATGCGCTTCTTCTCGGCCTCGATCTGAGAAAGCAACGCATCGAAGTTCTGCTTGGATGCGGAAATCTTGCGAGCCGCAGGCCTTTCAGGTTCTGGCTGGACGGTCGAGCCGGTGCGCTTACCCTGAGTGCGTTGGCGCAGCGCTTCTTCCACAGCTTGCTTCTTCTCGACGTCGCGGGCTATCGCTTCGGCGCGGGCACGGGCAGCTGCCTGCTCCGCTTCGCGCTTCACACGCTCCTGCTCGCTTTCGATCTGAGATGCAAGACCTGCAAAAGGCGATTCAGCATAAGGAGCCGTCTTTGTCTGCGTAGGAATATCGAATTCTTCGTCTTCCTGCTGCGTTGCCGCGCTCTGAATCCGCTCGGCTTCGCGTGCCGCACGTTCCTTCTCCACGGCTTCGCGGCGCGCGCGCTCTTCTTCGGCTTCACGCTCTTTAGCCTCTTGCTCCTCTTTCGTTAAGGGGCGTGCCGCCTCGGCGCCTTCCGTATCCTGCGAAGCGTTCGGATCGCCGAATGCCTCGCGAATTGCGGCGACGTCCTCATCCGACAGTACACTTGCATGGCTCTTTGCGGAAATGCCAAGACTCAAGACGCGTTCCAGCATCTCTTTGCCCGTCAAGCCGTATTCCTTTCCAAGTTGGAGTACGCGCATGCCTGCCATAACCTCTCCTCTTCCTAGCCTATCTTACCGAGCGCCTCCATGGCGCCTTCGATAATGTCTTGCCGCTGCTCAGCGCTAACATCGCAGCGCAAAGCCCGCTGCAGTTTTTTCTTTTCCAGGGCATTCTCCAAGCATTTCGCGGAACATACGTATGCTCCGCGGCCGGGCATGCGACCACTCGCATCGAAGGCAACGGTGCCATCCGCCTTACGCACGATGCGATGCAACTGCACCTTATCGGCTTTTTCGCCACACGAGATGCAGGTACGCTGCCTCTTCTGTCCATGGATGTCGCCCAATGCCTACCCCTGCTATTCCTGATCTGAGTGGATGCCGCAATAACGGCTTCCCGGACGAGCATGGTTGCGGCATTTGACGCCCTCGTCACTAACAAATGCGCAGAATTCGGATTCTTCTTCCTCGGTCTCATCGATCAGCGATTCGTCATCGACAAGCGACGCGCCGGCCAGCATGGCGCTCTTAATGTCGATGTGCCAGCCGGTGAGGCGCGCAGCAAGACGCGCGTTCTGGCCGACCTTGCCGATGGCAAGCGACAGCTGGTCATCGGCGACGACGACCGTCGCGTAATGGTTCTCCTCATTGATGGAAACCGACTGCACCTTCGCGGGAGAAAGAGCATTCGCCACGTACACAGCGGGATCGGCGCTCCATTGGATTACGTCTACGCGCTCATTGCGCAGCTCCTCGACGACCATGCGGACGCGGCTGCCCTTCGGACCGACGCAAGCGCCAACCGGGTCAAGGTTTGGCTCGCGGGAGGCCACGGCAACTTTAGAGCGCACGCCCGGTTCGCGTGCGATGGATTTCACTTCTACCAACCCGTCATAGATTTCAGGAACCTCGATTTCAAACAAGCGCCTAATCAGATCGGGATGCGTGCGCGAAACAACGATAGAGGGGCGCGCCTGATCGCCGCGGGCGCGCGCCGTGTCGTTCGATGGATCGCGCACTTCGATGATCAGCACCTTCAAGCGCTGGTTGTGGCGGTAATGCTCGTTGTTCGGACGCTCATTGCGCTCGTTTGGATAGCGCTTCTGATCGTAGTGGGGCAGCTCTGCTTCCACGCCGTCGCGAATCTTTATGATCGTGAAATCCGGAGTTCCCTGCAGCACCGTTCCGGTGACCAAGTCGCCAACGCGGTTGGAGAACTCTTGGAAGATCGATTGGCGCCCAGCATCGCGCACGATAGCGGCGATGACGCTCTTGGCGTTTTGCGCAGCGATTCGGCTTACGTCGTTGGGCGTGACATCGCGCTCTTCGAATTCGTGGTACTCGCCCTCTTCGTCGGGCTCTCCGACAGGGACCAGCTCATATACGTAGATTTTGCCTGACTGGCGATCGATCGTGACGCGTGCATCCCACTCGAGGTCGAGGATGTGCTGATAGCTCTTCGCAAGCGATTCCTCGAGCCGCTCGATCAGGTACAGCTCATTGATTTTGCGCTCGTGCGCAAGCTCCTGCAGCGCTTCGATCAGTTTTGAAGTTGCCACAACCTTTCCTTTCTCCATTTCCTATCTGAATTCAACGACGCCTTTGAGATTGGCGCGTTTTATTGCCTCATAGGGGATTTTGTATTGATCCCCATCGCAATCGATAACAATGCCGCTTTCATCTGCCTCTGCAATCGTTCCGGAAAACGATGCTCGGCCATCGATCTTCGAAGCCGTGCGAATCTGGGCTTCTTGCCCAATGCGATCGATGAAATGCTTCGGTGTGCGCAACGGCCTATCAATGCCGGGGCTGGATACCTCGAGCATGTAGGCACCAGGGAACGGATCGATTGCCTCGATGATCCCATCGATCCAGGACTGTGCGGAGGACAGCTCATCGAACCCGACGCCGTTGGGCGTGTCTATGAACACGCGAATCGTCGGCGACTTGCGTGCACCGACCACCTCGACCGTGACGATCTCGATCCCGTGCTCTTCAGCTTGCGGCTCGAGCGCGTTTAAAAGCATCTTTTCCTTCTCTGTCAGCATCCGCCGTTCGTTCACCCTTCTTCGCCCTTATATAAAAAGAAAGCGGGACATGCCCACTTCCTCCAGGAAAGCTACGTTTGCGCACACCCTCGGTGTGCAGCGCATATAGTAGCATACGTTGACTTTTTGTCCAAATTTGCGATTTAGCGCCGCAACATCCCCACAAAGTGACATACCGCATGCAGCAACTCCGGTTGTACAAAGCTGTTACAGGGGTGTACCAAATGGTACAGGGCTGTTGCAGGGGTGTACCAAATGGTACAGGGCTGTTGCAGGGGTGTACCACCAACGCGGCCGATGTTAGTCGTGCGTGCGATGGTCCTGGTAGTTTGCGAGGTAGTCGGCGAATTCAGGAGATGTGTCGGAGTTGCCCGAGCGCCATGCCTTATGGTCGATGATTTTACCTGCGTCGCCGCCATAATACGCATCTATGTAGGCAATCAGGTTATCAAGGGCCTCGAGTTGCTCCTCAGGATAGGAGCCCGTGCCGCCAACATGAATCATTTCGATTCCGATCGACCAGGCGTTCATGCCGTAATCAGGCGCCCAATCGCCTATGGGCGTTGTACCGCGCATATCGTCGCGACCGTCCTCCTCTATTTCGTAGAATTCGTTATGGCCGGCATCGCCATAGCCTGCGTGATGGGCGATCCTATCCATCGGAACGCATTGCCAGATAGATCCATCCTTACCGATTACGAAATGCGCTCCGACATACGTATCGGTTCCATCCCAGTATTCGATGACGCCAGAAGGTTCTCCCTCTCCTTCCGTGTCATGCAGGACGATGTATTTCTGGTACTTCGCGCCTTTCTCGCCGTGGTCGAGGCCTTCGCGCATGTCCTCGGTGATTTCGATATCGGGCAATGCGTTCTTCTGCCGCCCGGCTTCGCTTGTATCAGCAGCCGAAGGCGATGTGCCCAATTTCGACGTATCAAGGGAGGCATCTGCGACCTCTTCGAAACCGCCGACTTCCGCGGATGTCTGTGAGGCATCGGTTTTTTGTTCGGTTTGGCCGCAGCCACACGCAAGCGCAATTGCGAGCATGCTTGCGAATAAGAGGCTTGCCCATATCGATCGTTTCATCGTTTCAGCTTCCATTCTTCCGTTCATGCGCGGTTCTTTCCATATCATCAGCGGCTTTTCGCAATGAGCCTGTTCAATGCGTTCAAGTACGCCTTCGTTGAGGACACGATGATATCACCGTCGGCACCTCGACCGATGAATACCTCGCCGTCAGGTGCTGTGACGCGTACGGTCACCTCGCCAAGAGCATCGATGCCACGCGTCACGGACATTACGGAAAACTCTGCGAGGTCATTCTCGACTTGGACGATTGCATTCACAGCTTTATAGGCTGCATCGATCGGGCCTGTGCCATTCGTGCAGACCGTTGTCTTTTCGCCTTCCTTGTTGCGCAGCGTGACCGTAGCGGTCGGGATGAGCGGATATCCGCAGCTCACCTGCAATCCTTCGAGTGTCCAAATTGCATCTACCACGCGCGAGCGCTCGTTAACCAGACTCTCGAGATCCTCGTCGTAGACTTCCTTCTTCTTATCTGCAAGGCGCAGGAAATCCTCGTAGAGTTCGTCAAGCTCGTCGCCTTCGACTGTATAGCCAAGCTCCTCGAGCCTATGCGCGAGTGCAGCATGGCCGCTGCGCGCGGTTAGTACGATCTGGGTAGTGCCTGCCCCCACCTCGTCGGGATCGATGATCTCGTACGTCCTACGGCTTTTCAGCACACCGTCTTGATGGATGCCCGACGAATGGGCGAAAGCGTTGGCTCCAACGATTGACTTGTTCGCTTGGACATTCATGCCAGTAATCGACGCGACCAGTCGACTCGTTTTCACGAATTCACGCGTATTTATATCGGTGTGCGCATCGAGCTCCTCACCGTGCAGCTTGATGGCCATCACGACTTCTTCCATGGCCGTGTTCCCTGCGCGCTCGCCCAAGCCGTTAATCGTGCATTCCACCTGCCCGGCTCCGTTCCGGACGCCCTCGAGCGCAAGCGATGTCGCAAGGCCTAGGTCGTTATGGCAATGAACGGCGATGCATACGTTCTCGATGCCATCAACGGATTCCCGGATGGCCCTAATGCGCCGGCCGAATTCGCTTGGCAAGCAGAATCCAGTTGTATCAGGAATATTGATAACAGTTGCACCAGCATCGACGGCCTCTTGCACGGCGCGAATGAGAAAATCGAGTTCGGCGCGCCCTGCATCTTCTGCATAGAACTCGACGTCTTCGCAAAGCCACTTCGCATACGAAACGCAGCGCTTGATCGTGTCGAGGCACTCCTTCTCCGTGATGTGCAGCTTATCGCGCATATGCGATTCCGAAACGCCAATGCCCGTGTGGATGCGCGGCCTGCGGGCATCGCGCAGCGCATCGGCAGCAGCATCGATATCATCCTCGCGCGCCCGTGCGAGCGCGCATACAACGGCCCGATTGCCTGCGAGTTTCGCAATGCGCCGCACGCTCTCGAAGTCTCCCGGGCTTGATGCAGGGAAACCAGCCTCTATCACATCCACATTAAGGCGCAGCAATTGCCGAGCTATAACGAGCTTCTCAGCTGAATTCATAGATGCGCCAGGCGATTGCTCGCCATCGCGCAATGTTGTGTCGAATATCGCAATCTTGCGTGTCATCCGTTATCTCCGTTCATGGCGGTGTGGAAATATGTTCCAGGAAGTTATTTCCACTTCCAAACAGAAACTTCCACTTCAGCGAACGCTGCAAATTATTCTATGCGTCCTTCGGATTGCGCGCCATTGCGATCTTTCCAGTGCGGATTATCTCCTTGATGCCATAGGTTCGAAGCAGATCCTCCATGCCGCCGAGCTTGCCTTCGTCGCCCGTTGCCTCAATGGTAAGCGAGCTTCGGCCCACGTCCACGATGTTTGCGCGGAACAGATTCGCAAGCTCGATGACCTCGCTTCGCTTCTCGGCCGGCGCATTCACCTTGAATAGTACGAGCTCGCGCTCAATCGCCCCATCGTTTGTCAAGTCGTTTATCTTGTAGACGATTACAAGCTTATTCAGTTGCTTTGTGATCTGCTCGTACGCCTCCGCATCTGCATGCACAATCGCCGTAACACGCGAGCGCGTCGGATCCTCGGTCGGTCCGACCGAAAGCGATTCGATGTTGAAACCGCGCCGCGATATCAGGCCCGTCACACGCGATAGCACGCCCGGACGGTTCTCCACCAGCGCTGACAGTATGTGCTTTTCGTTCTTACTCATCGTTCCTGCCCTCTCGCCGTATCAGACGGATTATTCGCCGCTTCTGCCCTCTCGCCGAATCGGACGGATTATTCGCCGCTTCCGCTTTGCGGAATATCGCTTTCGTTCTCGATGATGCGCAATCCGTCGCGCTCGTTGTCAATCGCCCCGATAACCTCATTGAGGCCACGGCCGGGAGCAACCATCGGGAACACGCTCTGATCTCGCGCGATGTGCATATCGAGCAGATATGGACCGGGATACTCGAGCATCTTTGCGAAGGCGCTTTCGAGCTCGTCAGCATCGTCCACAACCGCGCTGCCCCATCCATACGCATCCGCTAGCTTGCAGAAATCTGGAACGGGCGCCATCTCGGTTGCGCTGTAGCGCTTATCGTAGAAGATACGCTGCCATTGCCGCACCATGCCGAGCGCACGGTTGTCAACGATAACAACCTTCACAGGTATGCCACATTCCGCTGCCGTCGCCATCTCCTGGACGTTCATTTGGAATGAGCCATCGCCTGCAATGCAAACGACCTGCTTTTCCGGGCATCCGATACGTGCGCCTATGGCTGCCGGGAATCCGAAACCCATGGCACCGAGTCCGCCCGAACTGAGGAACGAACGCGGTACGCTGCGCGACATAGCTTGGGCAGCCCACATCTGATGCTGTCCGACTTCTGTGACCACAATCGAATTTTGCGGATCAAGCATCGACGCAAGCAGTTCGAGAGCCGTCTCCGGTGCGATGCGCCCATATTTTCCACCGCGGCGTTCCTCGTAGAAAGGATGCCGCTCACGCCAGATTTCGATTTGCTCTAGCCAAGCATCAACTGAGGATTTGGCATCTTCCTTTTCCAGCACGTCATTCATGCTCGTCAGGACTATGCGCACATCACCCACGATGGGCACCTGCACCTCGCGCACCTTCCCAATTTCAGCAGGATCGATGTCAATATGAATCACCTGCGCCTCGGGTGCGAACGTATCCAGTTGGCCGGTTACTCGATCGGAGAAACGCGCTCCGCATGCGATGATCAGGTCGGACTTGTTGAGTGCAAGGTTCGCATAAAGAGATCCGTGCATTCCGACAAGCCCTAGGCAAAGCGGATGATCCGAGGGCACAGCGCCCTTCCCCATCAGCGTATGCACCATAGGTATGCGCATCCGCTCGGCAAGCTCGATTACCTCTTTTGATGCTCCGGAGATCACTGCGCCGCCGCCTACGAGAAGCACCGGCCGCTGAGCATGCATGATCTTTTCGCATGCGGCTTTTACCTGGCGCGCATTGCCCTTGTAGGTCGGGCGATACGACTGGATGTTGACCTTGTCCGGATACTTGAATACGGCTGTTTCGGCAAGGATGTCCGAGGGAATATCGATCAACACCGGGCCGGGCCTTCCGGTTTTTGCGATGTGGAACGCTTCACGGAAGGTTATTGACAGCTCGTCGATGTTCTTGATCAGATAGCTGTGCTTCACTATCGGCATCGAAATGCCGACGATGTCGGACTCCTGGAATGAATCCGTTCCGATGAGAGAGCGCGGCACCTGGCCTGTTATCACGACAATCGGCACCGAATCCATGTACGCCGCCGCTATTCCGGTCACGGTATTTGTCGCTCCTGGCCCGCTCGTGACAAGCACGACCCCTACTTTGCCAGTAGCCCTCGCATAGCCATCTGCTTCATGAACCGCCGCCTGCTCATGACGTGCGAGCACATGCGTGATTTTGTCGGAGTCATAGAGCGCATCGTAAATGCGGATCGCCTGGCTGCCCGGATAACCGAATACGGTATCGACACCCTCTGCTTCGAGCGATGCTACCACCGCCTGCGCACCGCGCATCTTTTGCCCTTGAAGCGGATGCGCGCTTCCGGGGCCAGCCGCCGCACCCGCCTCTGCCACCGTCATCGCAGCTTTCTGCTTGTCTTGCGACATCATGTGCTTCCCTTTCCCAATAAAAAAATCCTGCTGCAGCAGGCTGCACCAGGACCTCAAGCGAAATCTGCCCATATCGGAGGCACCGGCCCAGCCTACTTGCCCTTCCGCCTGCGAAGGTCATCCGCACTGCGTCCAAGCGTTCTGCCAAGCAGCTCAGAGGGGTTCTCGAACGTCCGCCGCATGGTTGGCAGCGGATTGGCCCGCACGTTCCTCGTCACAGCCTTGGTTATTCTGTTGCGCGTAAGTATAACGCGATTTGCCTGCAAAAACAGATATATTTCTTCGTCTTCATATCAAATGAGACTTGAAAGGGTTTTGATGTAGCACTTCACCGATTTCGCCGCAGATGAATACTGAAGAACACAAAATCAGTTCCGAACCGATAATCTCGTGCATTATCGTTCCGGATTGCACGAAATTGACGGTTCGGAGTTACCAACCGTAATGGTGGGTAAATCCTCACCTGGCGTTTTGCAAATCCTTGTTTGGAAGAAACCTGAAAATCAATTCCGAATCGTCAATCTCGTGCACTTTCACTCGTGGTTGCACGAAATCGACGGTTCGGAACTGTTTTCCACAAACAGAATCCCTTGATAGGTTTGCGATAAAACGCGTTTCCTTTGGTGTAAATCTGCGACGTGAATCTGAAGGTTAACACGAGAGAAATCCAAGCTACTCTCGTCGCATGATAATGCTGCTTGATGGAAACACCTCATTAGACTTCTGGCGCGTCGTCTATCCTACACACAGGACGTTGAAGGATAGCGCGGTTATACCGCCTATAGAGAAATGCGCATGTTCATCAAGCGAATCTTGGGCCATGGCTCCACGTTGACTTACTCGTGATTTCTTGGATCGCGGCGCAAACGTTCTCGGAGTTCTTGTCTGGAATTCTGGCGACGATCATCGACGCACGAAGACTCATATGGCAAGTCGATTCAATGGTGATTTGCCACCAAATTCTTTTTACCCTTTGAATGATCGCGTATACGTTTCTTCTCCCGGTTTTTCCTTTTTGCAGATGGCCTGCGTGCTCGACCTTCCAAAACTCATTGCCTACGGTGATGAGCTTTGCGGGTTGTATGCATTCGATGAGAAGAACGAACGCGGAATGTTGCAACGTGACACGCCTCTAATTACAGAGAAGCAACTTGAAGCCTTTATCGCATCTGCGAAAGGTTTACAGGACTATAAGCAGGCCAAAAGAGCGCTCCCATTCATAATCGAACGCTCTGCGTCACCCATGGAAACTGTCGATGAGATGCTTTTATGTCTCCCTTATCGCCTTGGCGGATATGCAATCAGACAACCTACGATGAATCACGAAGTTGCATTAACGACCGAGGCGTCGCGATTGTGCCATAAGGGAAAATGCCGTGCGGATATCAGCTGGCCACCAATAAAATTCGATCTGGAATACCAAGGCCACGCAGACCATCTGGACCGCGAAGACTTCGTGGCAGATAGAAGGCGTATAAATGCACTTCGGATCATGGGTTACGAGGTTATCGAGCTAACAAATGATCAGGTACGCGATTGGCACTCATTCGAAATACTGGCACTCCACACAGCAAAAACGGTCGGACATCGACTACAGAAACGCGACTTGGGCTTAACGGCAGAAAGAAAGAACCTGCGCTGTTCTTTATTTGCTTGGAACGCTTCTTATGGGCATCGATAACGGGTCTGGACGTGAAATCACGACCTCAATTTGCATAGTGTCACCGTGATACTACAAGCATCTATTGTCGAAAGATTTGTTAATTAATCCTTGCGAAGACTGCATCTGGATGATTTGGAAACAAAGCAATGCGACAATCCTTTTATCATTGATCAATACGGAGGGTAATCTATGCAGAACAAAGTTATCGTCCTAGACTTCGGAGCGCAGTACGGACAGCTGATTGCAAGGCGCGTACGCGACCTGGGTGTATATTCCGAAATCCTGCCGTGCGATACGCCGGCAGACGAAATCGCGGCAGAGAACCCGAATGCAATCATCCTGAGTGGAGGGCCTGCAAGCGTATATGCTGAAGATGCACCCGAACTCGACCCGGACGTATTCGAACTGGGCCTCCCCATCCTCGGTTTCTGCTACGGCCAACAGATTATGGCGAAAACGCTCGGCGGCGAAGTCGGGCACACCGAGAAAGGCGAATACGGTCCTGCCCCGCTATCACGGACAGGTGAATCCCGCCTGCTCAATGGCACGCCCGACGAGCAAACCGTATGGATGAGCCATCGCGATGCAGTAACACACGTGCCTGCGGGTTTCATCGTTACAAGCGTCACCGACACCTGCCCTGTCGCAAGCATGGAGTGCTCGGCGCGCAACCTCTATGCTACGCAATTCCATCCTGAGGTGCGCCATACGCCGCATGGCGGCGATATGTTGCGGAATTTCCTGTTCGACATCTGCGGCCTTAAGGCTGATTGGAACATGAATTCGATCATCGACGATGCTGTTGCGGCAATACGTACGCAGGTCGGAAACGACCGCGTTATCCTTGGCCTTTCCGGCGGCGTTGACTCGAGTGTCGTAGCGGCGCTATGCGCGAAGGCAATCGGGCGCCAACTCACATGCGTGTTTGTTAACCACGGGCTTCTGCGCAAGAACGAACCGGAAGAGGTCGAGCATGTGTTTACAAACATGTTCGACGTCGATTTCGTACACGTTCATGCGGAGGATCGCTATGCCGCGCTGCTCGCAGAAGTGACCGACCCTGAGCAGAAACGTAAGATCATCGGCACGCAGTTTTGGAAAGAGTTCTTTGCTATCGCACAGAATCTCGCTAATGACGAACGCCCAGTGAAATACCTGGCTCAAGGCACAATCTACCCCGACATCATCGAAAGCGGCGCCCGGAAGACAGGCGGCAAAGCCTCAACGATCAAGAGCCATCACAACCTCATTCCTTTCCCAGATGGTGTTTCCTTCGAGTTGATAGAGCCGCTTGACCATTTCTTCAAGGACGAGGTGCGCGCACTTGGCACCGCTCTTGGCCTGCCCGACTACATAGTGCATCGCCAACCGTTCCCTGGCCCCGGGCTTGCCATCCGCATCATCGGCGCCGTCACACTTGAGAAACTTGAGATTCTTAAAAATGCTGATGCAATCGTACGCGAGGAACTTGACGCCTACAACGCAAAGCTGTTCGAACAAACCGGCGAACGCAATAGCGAACACAGCTGTTGGCAGTACTTCGCTGTGTTGCCTGACGTGAAAAGCGTCGGCGTCATGGGTGACGAGCGCACATACGCGCGCCCCATCGTCGTGCGCGCCGTCGAAAGCAGCGATGCTATGACAACAGACTGGGCGAAGCTTCCCTACGAAGTGCTCGCTCGCATATCGAGCCGCATCGTTGCGGAAGTTCCCGGCGTGAACCGCGTGGTATACGACATCACAAGCAAGCCTCCAGCAACAATAGAGTGGGAATAATAATTTCCCATCTTTTACGTCTCCGGCGTGCCCTTGCGAGCGTGTTGATGACTCCACGTGAGTTCTTGGCAAAGCCTGTATAAGCGGAGACATAAAGACTCGATCGCGAATCCGACCCAATGGGCCGGATTCGTCCATATATGGTTTCTGAACTGCTGATTTACAGTTCATAACTTCATTTTGAATGCCGGTGCTTGCGCATGCGTGGAGTGAATAACGCAGCATCACGAAACCCGTGACGTAACGCCACTCACGCCGGAAAAGCGTCGCTGCTTTTCCTCGACAGCAGCACGTCAGCCGTATCTCACGCGTGTCTCACGGTTTCGGAGCGTTCCCTCTGTTCGCTCCCGTATACACCATCTTCCCCCATGCGCAATCGCGAGCCGCAACCGCTCACCCCCGTACGGGCGCCGTCCGCCCCCACCTTGCCAAAACAAGCCAGGTTCAAGTGGCGCGACGAGGCGGAAAACCCTTGGGTCCACCAAGGTCCACCTTGTCGATTAACCATCGTTTCACCACATCAGGGGCCATCCCTTTAAAACCCTTCATGTGTAAAAAGAGCTACCGAATACATAGAATCCAGCAAAACCGCACCGCATACAGGACGCGTGTCAGAAACGCGTCCAAGACGACCACAGAAAGGAGAAACGTGATGCAGGAACACAGACTCATGGGCGCCGACGAGGTATCCGAGGTTTTGGGAGTGTCGAAGCCGTACGCCTACAAGCTCATCAGGCGGCTCAACGAGGAACTCGAGGGCTCCGGATGCA
>CAYOBD010000028.1:0-13693 GCA_964402005.1 uncultured Eggerthellaceae bacterium | reverse complement strand
AGCCTTCCGCTAATGACGGCGCATTCGTCGCTGACGAATGCGCTATCCCTTCCTTATCCGAAGGCATCCTAGTGGTTCTTGACGTCGATGGAGTCGGGGTCGTAAGAGACGTCGTCGCGGTAAATCTCGTTGAAGGCGATCGTCAGCGGCTTCTTGTCGGATGCGCGCGCAATCTCGACTGCCGTCTCCAGCTGGATTGCACGGTCACGCTGGCCGCGCAGCATATCGCTGATATCGTGGGCGCGCTTGCTCGCAAGCGTGCACAGGAGAAACCTGTCGTTGTCGGTCTTCTCCAGCAGGACGTCGATCTTAGGCTCGATGATGCTCATATGCTCGTTTCCTCGTATTATTCTTCGGCCAATGCGTTCACATAGGCTATGAGCGCATCCGCAGCTTCCTCCAGGTCGTCATTCACAAGCACGTAATCATACTCTTTTTTACGGGAAAGCTCAACCCGTGCAGTCTCAAGCCTGCGCTCTATAGCTTCTTCAGAATCTGTGCCTCGACCGCGCAGCCGCTCCTCGAGTACTGCAAGCGACGGCGGGTCGATGAACACGAGATGCGCAGAAGGAATCTTCTCCCGAACTTGGAAGGCGCCCTGCGTTTCAATCTCGAGTACTACCTGCTTGCCGTCAGCGACAGCTTTTTCGACGCTTGCCCGCGGAGTTCCGTAGCAATTGCCCGAATACTCGGCCCACTCCAGCATATCTCCCGCTTCGACCATGTTCATGAACTCTTCGCGGCTAACGAAGTAATACTCGACGCCGTCACGTTCCTGGCCGCGGGGATTGCGGGTGGTTGCAGATATCGAGACCCATGCATCAGGTACACGCTGCAAAAGCTGGGCCACCAGCGTGCCCTTACCGGCACCTGATGGCCCTGATATGACAAATAAATTGCCTTTTCTCATGAAGGAGAATTAGCCGAGGCGCTCCAGGAGAGCCTTCTCCTGACGCTCGCCCAGACCGCGCAGACGGCGGCTCGGAGCGATTTGGAGCTCGTTCATGATCTTCTCGCTCTTGGCCTTGCCGTAACCCGGCAGAGTCTCGATGAGCGTGGAAACCTTCATACGGCCGACGACCGGGTCGTCCTTCATGGCCACGACCTGCTTGAGTGTAAGCTTACCGGTCTTAAGATCCTCGCGGACCTTTGCACGCTTAATGCGGGCTTCCTTGGCCTTCTCGAGTGCCTTGGCGCGCTCTTCGGCGCTCAGTTGGGGAATTGCCATTTGTTTCTCCTTCTTGTCATTCCAATACTTTCGGGATCGCTTGCCCGCGGCGCGCAACCCCGCTTTTGCGGTTCGTCAGCTTTGCAGGAAAACGCCTACGCCCTTGATTCCGTATCTGCGTCCCCTTGCGTTGCGACTTGTAAGATTCTACGCTAATTTGCCCTGCATGCAAGCCATTTTTTGATTATCTGGGTTAAATCTACTACTAATAGGTCATTTTTTTTCAAAACCGCAGGTCAAATCAGGCGTAAACAGAAGCCACAATTTCATCAAAAGCCTGAGCAGGAGATTCTGCATGAGTGATCGGACGGCCGATAACCAGATGCGAAGCACCGTTCGCGAAAGCCTGCGCAGGCGTGGCAACGCGACTCTGATCGCCCTTATCGCTTCCAGGAAGACGAACGCCGGGTGTCACGATATATGCCCTCGGACCGAGGATCTCGCGAAGCTCTTCGGCTTCATGTGCAGATGCGACAACGCCTGAGATTTCAGCCTTCTTTGCAAGCTGAGCCAAAAGCGCTACCTGCTCATACGGCGTTCGGTCTATGCCGATCTCATGGAGAGAATCCTCGTTCATGCTGGTCATAACGGTGATGCCGAGCATGATGGCCGGATTTGATTTACGTGCCTCAGCAGCAGATTCCACACCGCGCTTGGCAGCCTCAAGCATTGCGGAACCGCCAAGCAGGTGCATCGTGATCATATCGGCACCAGTCATGGCGGCGGCACGTGCAGCACCTTCGATCTGATGCGGGATATCGTGAAGCTTTAGATCGAGGAATACCTTGTAGCCGCGCTGCTTGAAAGCGGCGATGATGGATGGACCGCATTCATAGTAAAGCGTCATGCCGATCTTCACCCATTTGGCGCGCCCGCGCAGTTCCTCGGCAATCCGCATGGCGTCATCGCGGCCGAAATCTAGCGCGACGATAATCCGCTCTTCGACAGGGATATCAGTGAATGCGTTTACCATTGCAGGCCTCCTATGATCTCGTGAATATCCTGTACTCCGTTATCCTCACAATAAGCGATGATACCGTTTAGAACGTCAATTGAAGCTGTCGGATCGCCGAAGTTGGCCGTTCCGACGGCGACTGCCGTTGCCCCGGCAAGCATGAACTCTATCGCATCCTCTCCCGTACGTATGCCACCCATGCCGATAAGAGGCACATCCACAGCGTTGTGCACCTGCCAGACCATGCGCAAAGCCACCGGTTTCACGGCTGGCCCAGACAATCCGCCGACGATGCGTCCGAGAACGGGTCTTCTGGTGCGCGCATCAACAGCCATGCCGAGCAGCGTATTTATAAGCGAAAGCGCATCCGCCCCTGCATCTACCGCAGCGCGTGCGATTTCAGCGATATCGGTTACGTTTGGCGTGAGCTTAACTATGAGCGGTCGTTTCGTAGCAGCCCTGCAGAGGCCTACGACTTTATTGACGCTATCCGTTTGCGTGCCGATTGTCATTCCGCCCGCATCAACATTCGGGCACGATATATTCACCTCGTATGCGTCAATATGGGGGCAATCCTCCAGCGCTTCGATAACCTGCACGTATTCATCGAAGCTGTGGCCCGAAACGTTGACAATGCAGCGCGCGCCACGTTCGACGAGCCAGGGTATATCAATGTCCATCAGGTGTTTCACGCCTGGATTCTGCAAACCAATCGAATTCAGCATGCCGCTCGGAGTCTCCGCTATGCGAACACCGTCGTTTCCCGCCCATCCGTTGAGGGATACCCCTTTCGTCGTGACGGCACCGAGAGAAGCTACATCGACGAAGTCGCCGTACTCTCGGCCTGCAGCGAATGTTCCCGATGCGACCGTAACCGGGTTGGGCATGTGGAAGTCGCCGATGTCGACTGCGAGCTTTACGGAAGTTTCCTTCGCCATGAGAGGGCTATTCGCATTTTCAGCCATCACCACACCACCTCCCTCGCATCGAATATGGGTCCATCTACACAAACGCGTTTACGGCCATGCGACTTCGTATCGCAAACGCATGACAGGCAAGCTCCGATGCCGCAGGCCATGCGTTTCTCCAGCGAAACCTCACAGGCAATTCCATGATCGATGACGACGCCCGATACGATGCGCATGAGAGGCGCAGGGCCACACACGGCAACATAGTCGTAAGACTCTTTGTCTGCATCCAAGAGCTCTTCAACAAGCCCAGTTGCAAAGCCCGCGTATCCATAGCTGCCATCATCGGTCGAGCAGAACGGCTCCTTGCCGCAGACGGCTTTGTAGCGTTCCAGCGCAACGAGCGCATCCTTCGTCTGAGCTCCGAGAACCACATGGGTTTCAACGCCCTTTTCAACGAGCGCGCGATTGAACTCGAAAAGCGGCGCAGCACCCACGCCACCGCCTACAAGAAGCACTCGCTCTGGTTTCAAATCGCCCTGAGTCGACAGCCATGCGTTTCCGATGGGCCCTATGAGCTCTGCTTCATCTCCGACTCTCAGCGTTGCCATATGCGAGCTGCCTGCACCGACTGTTTGATACAGAATCTCGATCGTCCCCTGTTCACGATTCCATGAGTACACAGAAAAGGGCCTGCGCAGTACGTGATCCGGCATGCCCGGTATCTTCTTGTGAATGAATTGTCCGGGCTCCAGAGCAGACGATAGTTTTGGCGCTTGAAGCACCATCGCGTTCAAGCGCCCATAAACGCACTCGTTTGAGACTATCGATGCATGTTCATTGAACAGATTCGGCATAGGGAATCCTCCCGCACGTTGTCTACGGTCCCATTCTATTTCATTGGTAGATGTTTCGCGATGATTTGCAATCGAATGGACAGATATTAGAACCGCTATTGCAAGTCGAGAATCCCTAAGCCTCAGCGCTGATACCCTCAAGCTCGAATACGAACTTCACCGAACTCGGAGTGCCTTCGGCCTTGCCAGCGAAGTTATCATACGAGCGTCCAAGATCGGCCGATGCCAGGAATCGATCGACGAAGCCCTGCAAATCGACCTTGATCCTATTGACGACTTCTTGGATGCCCTCATCATTGTAGGTTTGCAGGCCTTCGAGGAGGTCTTCTGAGCCTGAAGCTGCAGATTCTGTGCCTTCTTGCAGCTGTTTTACGCCATCGGCTAATTGATCAACTCCAGATTGCAGCTGCCCAGTGTTCTCATCAAGGCCCGAAAGGCCCTGCTCAAGCAGCCCTGCACCACTTATGATATCCGGCATGCCACTATTAAGTCCTGTTGCGCCATCAGCGGCCAGCTTCGCCTTGCCGCTCAATTCCATGAGAACACTCACAGCTTTTTTCAACCCGTCAATAAGCGCATTGATTCCTTTTGATATTTCTTCTGCACCCGCTAAGGCTTCCTTCAATGAGCTGATAGCCTCTCCAATGCCGTCAGCTATACCTTGTGCATATGCCGATGCCTTAGAAAGACTTTCTTTACTAACCTGAATTGCGTTTATGGCGCCGCTTGTTGCATCAGTTGAAATATCTGCTGCTGCTGTGTTTATGCTGTTTACGCTTTCGTACGCTGATTGCGCTTGAGTCTGCGCTTTCGCAATTTGCGCATCTATTTCTGCTTTTAACTCAGGGTCGGTTATTCCAGAAGTATCAATGCTGTCAATTGCCGCCTGCGTCGCCTGAACATCACTCAAAGCATTGCCAGTTTGGGTTTTTATCGCAGCTATCGTCGATGTGTCTTCATCGAGCTCTCCAACAGCGCTGCTCATCATCGCCACCAACGTTGATATTCCCTCATCTGAGAGAGCTGTCGCGAGTTGCTGTGCCGCTTTCTGTGCAGCTGGCAGGCTTTTATCTGTTGCCTCTTTCAATCCGTCAATCAGTTTTTCAACATATCCGTTTAGCTTTTCAGCACCGCCTACCGCATCATTTAATCCACCATTATTTCCATCACCATCAATTACGAGATTAATCCCCCCTGCAACACCAGTTGTAACAGCTTCAAGCCCTTCAGCTCCATCAGCAGCTTCTTGTAGCCCAGCAGATAATTCTTGGGATCCAGTAGATAGATCTCTTATCCCGTTTACCATCGCAGGGATTAAATCTTGAAATGCGGAAAGTCCTTCCGAAAGACTCTTAGCTCCTTTGTCGAGCTCCTTCAGTCCGTCTCTGAACTCAGAAGCAGCATCGATAATCTCGCTCATTGCGCTTGACAGCTCGTCAGCAGATTCAGACAGTTCGGAAATGTCAATGTCGTCGTTGCTGAAATCATCGAAGAGATCGGTGCTGGCCATAGTGAGGGATGCGTTGATTTCGAAGTCAGTCACGTCAGCTTCTATTTCGAAATATGCTGGAAGCTCCATATCCTCTTTATCGAGCTCGAGAGAGCTCTGCATACCCGGCAGAGCATAGCCAACGACAATCGTGCGATCCTCGTCTGAGATGATCTTGCCGTTCTTGACTGCTACATTCGAGAATTTCGAATCGTCTAAGAGTAGCCCGGTAATCATCATGAAAGGAGTCGCGGTGCCATCGACGATCACGTTGTTCGCATAGTCGTAATGAATGGTTACATGGCCGGAAGCGCCAGCGATTTCGTCAGGACTTACGCTTTTCCCATCGAGCGTGTACGTGACGGATACTCCGACAGGCGCGTCTTTTGCAGTCTCGCCGGTATATGTGACATCCAAGCCATCTGCCTGCCAGATCAGATCTGCATTATCAGTGGTGTAGCTGCAATCGTCTTTGGGGACAATGTCCGTCAGATCTGTTTCGTCTAGCAGGAAAGAAGCCCCACTCCCGTTCCGAAGAATAGTTTGCACTTCCACATTGAGCGGCTTTCCAGTCGCATCGGCGAAGACGCGGACTGTTTCGTTTTTCTCGCTCGCAGGCTGCGGATCGGGGTCATCCCCATCCGTAGCCAGGGCGATGGAAGGTGCCATGGCAGCGCAAACGAGGCATGCCGCTATGGCGGCTCCGATCCATATTCGGTTCTTCGTACGTAACGCCATCAATGCTCCAATTCTGCTTGCTAAAGTTATCTAAATATAACTTTAGCAAGCAGTACCTTATTCGTAAAGCTCTCCATCGCGCAAAACCTGGTTTCCTGCTATGAAAACATCAGTTGCACGTCCTGTAAGCTCCCAGCCGATAAAGGCGCTGTTAGACGCCCTGGACTCGAAATCTTCGGGAGTGACCGTCCAGGTGCAGTCAGGATCGATAACGGTGATATCCGCAGAATTGCCCGGCTGCAAGGACACAGCGGGCAAACCAAGGATCTTGCGCGGGTTAACCGCCATGAGTTCAACCATGCGGCCCCAGGAAATCTTTCCCGTGTTCACAAGGTTGCCGACAATGAGCCCAACGCTCGTTTCTATGCCCGTCATGCCAAAAGGCGCAAGTTCGAACTCGCGAGCTTTTTCATGTGCCGCATGCGGGGCATGATCGGTCACGATTGCATCTGCGGTTCCGTCGATTACCGCCTCTATCACAGCTTCTGCATCCTTTGAAGTACGCAGCGGCGGATTCACTTTCAGGTTCGTGTTGTAGTCATCCCCAATGCTGTCTTCGGTAAGGAACATATGATGCGGGGTCACTTCGCAGGTCACCTTCACGCCATCCGCCCTGCCCCTCCGCACCAGATCGAGCCCATGTGCGGTAGAGATATGCTGGATATGGATCGGGCAACCAGTGAGCGCAGAAATCTCTATGTCGCGCGCTATCTGTATTTCCTCTCCTGCGTTCGGCCATCCCGCCAACCCGAGCCGTGTCGAAACAACGCCTTCGTTCACCTGGCCCGTTCCAACCAGATCCTCATCCTGGCAGTGGCTCATGACGGTTTTCCCAAATTGCATGGCATAGTCCATCACGCGGCGCATCATGCCAGCGCCCTGAACGCCACGACCATCGTCGGTGAACGCAACCGCCCCATGAGCGACCATATCACCCATCTCTGCGAGGACCTCTCCTTCGAGGCCTTTCGTGCAAGCGCCCGCAACATGCACGCGGCACTTTCCTACCTCGCCAGCTTTAGAGACGATATATTCGACTACTGAGCCCGTGTCCACGACAGGTTTTGTGTTCGGCATGCAGCACACATCAGTAAATCCGCCATGCACTGCGGCACGCGTTCCGGATTCGATGTCTTCCTTGTATTCGAGACCGGGATCGCGCAGATGGACATGCATGTCCACAAGACCAGGAACGACGACTTTTCCAGTAAGATCGAGCACATCGGCGCCATCAGCCTCAAGGCTCTCCCCCACCGCAGCAATGCTTTCCCCATCGATCAGGATGTCGCAAACCTTGTCCAGATCCGCCTGCGGATCAACGACTCGCGCATTCTTAAGCAACAGTGCCATTTTCACTCCCTCCGAGCAACAGATACAAAGCCGCCATGCGCACGAGTACGCCTGCATACACTTGATTGAGGATGATCGATCTTGTTGGATGGTCGGCCATAAAGGAGTCCAGCTCGACCCCGCGGTTGATGGGACCGGGATGGCATATGAGCGCATCGGGCTTCATGAGCGCGTCGCGGCGCTTGTTCAAACCGAACAGCGCGCTGTATTCGCGCAAGCTCGGAAACGGCGCACCCTCGAGGCGCTCCTGCTGGATGCGTAGCATGTATACAACGTCGAGTTCGGGAAGCACGGCATCCAGATTGCTCGTGACCTCATCGGCCCCAAGCACATCGGGCCTCGCTGGAAGAAGAGTTGCGGGTGCGATCAGCGTTACGTGGGCACCCATAATCTTGAGCGCCGGTACAAGTGAACCGCATACACGCGAATGGCCGATGTCACCGACTATGCCAACTTTAAGCCCTTCGATCGTTCCCTTTTCGCATCTGATGGAATACAGATCGAGCAGTGCCTGCGTTGGATGCTGGTGTTTTCCGTCGCCTGCGTCGATGACGGAAACACCTGTGATATCGGCAATGCGGCGCGGCACGCCCGCATGCTTATCGCGTACGACGATAAGATCGATCTTGTACGAACAGAGGGTCTGCACGGTGTCATCCAGGCTCTCGCCCTTCACTGTCGAGGTCGACGACCCGCCGAAATTGAGCGTGTCGCAGCTCAGACGCTTTTCAGCAATCTCGAAAGACGAACGCGTTCGCGTTGATGGCTCATTGAACATGTTCACAACCGTATAGCCCTTGAGCATGGGCACTTTCTTTATCCGCCGCTCATTGACGGCACGGAATGTCTCGGCTGTGTCGAGAAGCTGGGTGATATCTTCCGCTGAGTACTTGGAGATATCTATAAGGTGACGATGCGAAAAGGCCATGCTATTCACCTCCCAGCGGAGCACTACCAGGCCTGCCGCCCGGCTTTACATCCAAGATCTCGACGACGCTGCGGCCGTCGGTTTCTTCAAGCAGCACGCGCACGTTTTCATGCGCTGCAGATGGTACGTTCTTCCCCACGAAGTCCGCACGTATCGGCAGCTCACGATGACCACGGTCTACAAGCACAGCCAGCTGCACAGTCCGCGGCCGCCCGATGTCCATCAGCGCGTCGAGCGCGGCGCGGATGGTTCGCCCGGTGTAGAGCACATCGTCGACAAGCACGATATCCAGACCATCGATATCGAACATGATGTCTGTCGAATGCACTTCGGGCGCAAGATACGTTGCAAAATCATCGCGGTAGAAACTGATGTCGAGCCGCCCAAGAGGCGGTCGAACTCCTTCGATGATTTCTATTTTGTCGACAAGGCGCTTCGCAAGCACATCGCCGCGAGTCACGATGCCCGCAAGTGCGATATTCTCCGCGCCTTTGTTCCTCTCGAGGATTTGGTGGGCGATTCTTGTCACTGCCCGTTCGATTTCGTCAGCATCCATAACCGACGATTTCATAACTTCGTTCTGCGCCATACACGCTCCTTCCGTGTATGTACAGATCGACCCTGCGTGGTTCCTTGCCGGTCTCCCTGTACCGTCTTAAAGGATTGGATGATGATACCATGCCCGAATGGCGAAGCTGTGTTAAACGAGTCTGATAGACTTTCCGTTCTTTACGTTCAAAGAAAACGCACCGAAGAGCAGATACCCTCCGGTGCGCTTTGCGATCTTGCGATTCGCTTGGATCTAATCGACCTTTTAAGTCTGCACGATACGCAGACGATTAGTCGTCAATCTCCGAATCTGCCTTCAGGATTTCTCCTGTATACGGATCAAGATCGTAATCGTATTCCATGCCGTTCGCCTTGAAATCAACGTCATAGTGGATGACTGCATCGTCCGTGTCTACCTTAACCTCAAGGTCGTATACATCTGCTTCTGAAACACCGGCATCAGCAAATGCGATTTCCTTGGCTTTGGCCTCCTCGATATATTGTTGCTGGGTTGCAGCAGGGGCGCTCGGGGCTGGCGCAACTGCCGGAGACGTCTCGGCCGGCGCAGCCGGAGCAGCCTGCGGAGCAGCCGATGTCTCGGCAGGTGCCGCAGCAGCCGGAGCTGAGGATTGGCTATCCGTCTTCTGATCGTTCGATGCAGCTTGGTTTCCGCTGCAGCCAGCCAAAGCGATTACGGCAGCCGTAGCGACTCCAGCGACCAGAAGCATCAACGTTCCCTTCTTCATTCAAAAATCCTTTCTCTCTGACTCTCTATTCCATAACTCGTTTTGAAAATTTTACGCTGTTGAATGCAATCCTGTCCCAAAAACCACCTTCAGGATATGCGAATAACATCAATTCGTCTTCTTGCGCATGAGTGCCATGGTGCAGATATCGCCATCTGGCCAGGTGAAATCACCAACTGCATACTGGTATTCGCTGTCTTCCCAGAAGGTTGTCAGCAATATGCGGCCCGAGCCTGTTGCTTCGAGCATGCCGCCGTCGAACGATCCTTGGAATTCGGAGTTCGGGGTGTTGTCATCATGCCTCGTTCCTGAGTTTGTGTCGTCGGCATAGATCCAATCGAGCGTTATGACCGTGCCCGACTGCCCGGCATCGATGTCGGCAGTCAGGAATCGCTCCCAGCCGTAGCCGGAGATATAGCCTTTCCAATCCCCGAGGATCGAGCCGAGATCGACGATGCGCCTTGCACCTTCAGGGACGTTGCCTTTCATCGCGTCATAAGTAAGCCAACCGAAGTCATATATCGAGGGCGTTGAAGAATCGGTAGTGGTAGGTGGCGTATTCCCTTCTGGCGGGGTGTTCGTGTCAGGAGGGTTGTTGGACTCGGGCGGGGTGTTCACGTCGGGTGGCGTCTCCGATTCGGGAGGGCTGCTTGGAGAAGGCGGAGTGCTCGTATCCGGAGGGGTGTTCTCTTCGGGAGGGTTGTTCGTATCGGGCGGAGTAACCACGTTTTCAGACGATCCTTCATCGTCGTTCCCGTTCGTTCCGGAAGGCGGGGCTACGACACTGGTGACTTCCACTGAAGAATCAGTTACGACATTCTGTCCACCTTGGGGTGTGCCCTGTTGGGTCATGAAAAGCACGAGCGCTGCCACGATCATAGCTGCGCCTGTCCCGATTGAGATGAAGGGAAGCTTTGACTTCTTCGGGGCCGGCTTCTTCGATTGCAGCTGTCGTTGCATCTTCGGCGCAGGGCCCTCCCATGATGACAATGCAACCTGGCCAGGAGTTTTGGGAGCGTAGAACTCAGTGGTCCTATCTGCGTCTGCGGCTCTGTTCACGGGCGCCCCGCACGAAGGGCAGAACTCCGAGCCTTCGGGTATCTGCTTTCCGCATCTCACGCAAAATGACAGTCTGTTCCTTCCAAATAGCGTAATGGAAGCCGAAGCGCCCCAGAGCGCTCGCGGTTATTTCTTCGGCGCGTTCCTCAAGATGTCATTGAGTCCCTTGGTTAAGGCCTCGATGTCCATGTAGAGCTGCTCGAGCGTCGTACCGTAGCTTTGGCGCAGGATGCCGTCGGCTTCCCCGGGCGAAATGTTCCTGAAGCCGAAACGGCCGAGGCCGCTTTGCTTGAGCAGGGCCACCTTCTCGAGGAAGCTGTCGATGTCGACGCCGTTCACGGCGGCGCCGTAGCCGACGCCGCCGACCTCCATAGCAGCCAGCCTGTTTACGATCAGGCGGTCGGCCTGCTTCGTGAACTGGCGTGCGCTCTCCTCGGCGAACGCCGAGGAATTGCCGAGATAGGCGATGTATTTCTGGTATTCCGTGCTGCCTCTGGCCAGATTGCCCCCCGCAGCCTGCTTGATTGCCGCCGCCTTTCCTGCCGCCTCGCGTGCCAGTTTCAGCCAATGGTCGCACTTGTAGCGCGCCGCCTCGGCAACCTGCTCGCCATGCACGTACGCCTCTCCGGCGCGGTTAGCGTTGACAATCTTCATAACGTCGTCGTATTCGGTGCTGTACGCCTCCGGATGGTACAGGTCGGTGATCGTCATGTCGGCATCACGGGCGAGCTTCTTCATGGCCTCGCGGTTGCCGAGCGTGCCTTTCACGAACCGATAGAACTCGGCATCGAAGACCTCCTGGCCCAAAGAGGCCCTTACGTCCTTCCACTCCCCGGCGGCGTTCCTGTAGCGGAACGTCGCATCCATGTCCATCGGCACTTTGTCGCCCGCTTTGATGTCCTTCATGGCGTTGCCGCTCGTGTTGATAACCTTCACATCGGATTTGAGTTGCGCAGCAAGGCGTTTGCGCGTCGCTTCCAACACCTCGTCCTTAAGCAGTTTCATCTCCAAGTTGAAGAACTGGCGCACTGCGCGTGCATCGGCGCCCGTCCTGGAAATCAGAACCTGCATCGCATGCTTGTCGCTTTGGACATTGAGGATGATCGCGCGCCGCTCGAGTTCGGTCAGCGGGCGTCCGTTCTTCAAAAGGTCGCAGTTCATCATCTTCTTGACGAGGTCGACCTTGAAGCCACCCTCTATGCGGCCGTAGATGGTGCCGAGCTCCTCGTCGACGCTTGTGAAGACCTCGGGCGCTGCGCGGAACTTGGTGATGGCGGCGTCCGCCTTGCCGGTCGCGTTGGCGAGCTTGATGCCCATCTTCTGAGCCACGGCGTTTATCTTCTGGCCGAATTTGGCAAGCGAGAACGTCTCAGAGAGCGCCTGCGCGAAAAGCTGCCTTTGGGTCCAGGCCTCGTTGAGCAGGACCCACGAACCCTTGATGCACTTCCCGGCCACGGTAACGCCGCCCATGATCGCAACTTCCTTGACGGCGTGCCAACTCGCGCCCGAAAGGCCCACGCGGAAGGCCTCGAACAGGCTATCGCCGCCGTGGTCGATGTAGTCGCATGATGCCTCGATGCCCGCGCTGATCGCGGCCATGGGCATCCAGATGTACTCGGACGCGCCGGCCGTGTAGATTGCGACGCCAATGCGTGCGAATACGAGCGACCACGAGGAGTTCCAGTCGCGCACGGTCATGTCGACTGCATCGTAGAGCGCAACGCCGTTGCCGTGCAGGGCCAGATTCAGTGCATCCGCGCTTCCCATCTCGTGGCTTTCGTATTTCCCGAGGGCCTTAAGCACACGGTGCACCTGCGGCATGTAGAAACCGAAGTGCTCGTCGTAGCCGATGATCATCGCCTCAATGTACTCGTACATGGGAGATAGGTCGTCGTAGTAGACCTTTTTAGAGGTCTGGCGCTTGTACGACGTGTACATCGTGTACAGGTACATGCCCGGACCCGTTACCGGATTCACCGCATCGATAGGATGGTCGATGCTGGCTCCTGTAAGGTCTGTGACCAATTCAGCGACGCTGAATCCGCCTTTCTTGGCGATCGTGCCTGCGGGAAGCTCCAGGATCGTCTCCTGAACGGCCCGCAGGAACTTACGGATCTCCTCGTCGGCGGCGATGTATTCGTCATAGCGGTCGTTAAGGTCGATGCGGTACGGCTGCGATACGGCCATCACGCGCTGTTTCGCCTCGAAGACACGATCCTTCCAAGTCACCCTGACCGCGATGTCCACCTCGGAGCGGTTCGGCGGTCGCAGCGCCCCCCTCGTAGGCAGGAATTCGAGCGTTACCGTGTTGTCCGTCTTCTTCGCATCCTTTATGAAGTAGGCGAAATCCAGATCCTCGACGGGGTACTGCACGCGATTGTGCTGCTCGTCTTCGAACACGGTCGTGCTCGGGACATCGGCGAAGGCTACAAGGATGTCCTCCTTCTTAGGCAGCGGCGTGCAGGGCCGCGTATATGTCATTCCGTCGGGGCCTGCGAACAGGTCGGTCGTGTACAGCGTTATGTAGGCATGCGTACGCGCGGGTGTGAAGCGGATATGGTCCACCTTGTCGAAGACGTAGATGTTGTCCTCGACGAACAGCTCGGGGAACATATCCTTGGCACTGCGTGCCGCCTTACGAATGCCTGTCTCCACAGTGCCTTTCAAGACGGCTCCCGGTACGGCGCCCGCAAGGCCCATGGCGCTTGACTGCAGGTTCGACGCGATGTTGAGCGCGTCGTTTTCGTCGACGAGCAGATCTTCCTGATCGTTGGTCTTCTCCAGATAGCACTTCAGTGGCTCGCAGGTGAAGCGCAGCCCTTCGAAGAAACGTAAGAATATGAACTCGCCCTCAAGTGTTAGCTGCTTTCCTTTTGAGGTGCAGAC
>CAYOBD010000027.1:9404-13836 GCA_964402005.1 uncultured Eggerthellaceae bacterium | reverse complement strand
CACGGTCATCATGTCGCTGCACGAGATCGACCTGGCCATGAAGGTGACCGACAAGATCATGTGCGTGAAGGGCGACCATATCGCGTACTACGGCGCGCCGGAGGATGTGTTCGACGAGCAGGCAATCCGTGAGCTATACGGCATCGACAACGGATATTTCGACACGCTGTTCGGCTCGATCGAGCTGCCGCGTCCGGCCGGCGAACCCCGCGTGTTCGTGATCGGCGGCTGCGGTACGGCCATTACGACGTATCGACGCCTGGTGAAAGCTGATGTGCCGTTCGCGACGGGCATCCTGTACACGAACGATACGGACTATCAGGTGGCACGCCTGCTGGCGAGCGAAGTGGTAGCCGCCGAGCCGTTCGGGCCGATCGACGATGCGGCGGTTGTGCGCGCCTGCGAGTTGGTGGACGCCTGCGAGGAGGTGCTGTATTGCGGCGCGCCCGTGCGCGAAGGTAATGCGCGCCTGCAAGAGGTGATCGACTACGCGCGCGCAGCAGGAAAACTGAAATAGCGCGCCGGATGGTACACCCCTGTAACAGGAATGTACCATTTGGTACACCCTTGTAACAGGGGTGTACCACGGCAATGTTCTGCGGGGATTTTTGGGATAATGTAGCGACATGGCAAAGCTCGAAGAGTACATATCGGTCGGCCAGAAGCGGTTGCGCTGCGGCTATACGACGGGCACATGTGCCGCTGCCGCATCGCGCGGTGCGGCGGAGTTGCTCGTGAACGGCACCGCGCTTTCAGCCGTTTCGGTCGATACGCCCGCAGGAATCCGCGTTACGGTCGATCTTGAGGAAATGACCTGGGGCGACGGATGGGCGCAATGCGCCGTGCGCAAGGACGGCGGCGATGACTACGACGTGACCGACGGCGCGCTCGTGTTCTCGCGCGTCGAATGGGCTGACGAGCCGGGCATCTTCATCGACGGCGGCGTCGGTGTGGGACGCGTCACGCGCGAGGGCCTCGATCAGCCCGTGGGCGCTGCGGCCATCAACTCCACTCCGCGCCGCATGATCACCGAACAGCTCCAGGAGGTGCTGAGCGGCGCTGCGCAGGCTGCTGCATCCACCGAGGCAGAGCGGGGTTTAAAGGCTGTGATTTCCATTCCCGTCGGCGTGGAGCTAGCCGCAAAAACGTTCAATCCGCGTCTGGGAATCGAAGGCGGCATATCCGTGCTTGGTACGGGCGGTATCGTGAAACCCATGAGCGAGTAAGCCTTGATTGCTTCCATTCAAGTGGAAATGCGCATGCGCGCAGCAGAGGGTGTGCGTCATCTGCTGATAACGCCTGGCAACTACGGTCATGATTTCGCGGAAGGCTTCATGGGGCTCGACTTGGAGCAGGCTGTGCAATGCTCGAACTTTATGGGGGCGACCATCGACTATGCGGTCGAGCTCGGCTTCGAGAGCGTGCTCATCGTAGGGCACATCGGCAAAATGGCGAAAGTCGCGACGGGCGCGATGAACACGCATTCCCGCGTGGCTGATGGACGGCGCGAGGCGTTGGCGGCGCATGCGGCGTTGAGCGGCGCAGCGCGCGAGACGGTGCGCGCGATCATGGGCGCCGTAACCACTGATGAGATGCTCGATATCTTGGACGGCTGCGGCTTGATGGAGCGGGCAATGGCGTCGCTTACGGATGCCGTCAGCTTCCAGTTGCGCCATCGCGCGGGCGATGCGCTGCGCATCGAGGCCGTGGTGTTCTCGAAGGTGCATGGGCTTTTGGGCAAGACGGAAGGTGCCGACGAGCTAATAGCGTTGCATATGTGATGTGACCGAAGGGGGCGTCCCTTCCGGTCGCATTTCGAACAGAAGAAAGGAAAGGGACAGGTACATGATTCATTTCGTAGGTGCGGGATCGGGCGCGGTCGACCTGATCACGGTGCGCGGCGCGAAGCTGCTCTCCGAAGCGGACCAGATCATCTATGCTGGATCGCTTGTGAACACGGCGCTGCTGGACTATGCCAAGGAGGGGTGCATCCTGAAGGATTCCGCGTCGATGACGCTCGAAGAGGTCATTGCCGCAATGAAGGAGGCCGAAGCCGAAGGCAAGATGACGGTGCGCCTGCACACAGGCGACCCGTCGTTGTACGGTGCGCATCGCGAGCAGATGGACCTGCTCGATGAGGCCGGCATCGCCTACGACGTGACGCCCGGCGTTTCGTCGTTCTGCGGCGCGGCAGCCGCGCTCAACGCCGAGTACACGCTGCCGAACGTTTCGCAGTCGGTCATCATCACGCGCATGGACGGGCGCACACCGGTGCCCGAGGGCGAGAAGCTGCGCAAGATGGCAAGCCATGGCTGCACGATGGTGCTGTTCCTTTCCACGAGCCTGCTTGAGGCGGCGCAGGAGGAGCTGATCGCAGGCGGCTACGACCCCGATACGCCGGCAGCCATCGTGTACAAAGCCACGTGGCCTGACGAGAAGGTGTTCCGCTGCACGGTGGGTACGCTCGCGCAGACGGCACGCGAGAACAACGTTACGAAGACGGCGCTCATGTGCATTGGCGGCTTCTTGGGCGACAAGTACGACCGCTCGCGCCTGTACGACCCGACGTTCACCCACGGCTTCCGGCAGGCGAGCGAATAGGACGTTGTATTTCGGGAGCGAGTGGTACGTGGTACAAACCTGTAACAGCTCTGTACCATTTGGTACACCCCTGTAACAGGTCTGTACCATGCCGCTACATCGAAGAAGTCAACGAGGCAGAAAGGACCGCATGGATCGAATTGCAGTCATAGCGTTCACCGAGCAGGGATGTCGGCTGGCGCAGCGCCTCGCGAAGGGGCTGATTGAGCGCGGCATTGCGTGTACGGCTTCAGTGAGCGGGCCCGAGCGCCTTGCGGAAGATTTCTGCATCGAATCCTATGGCAGTCTTACCGAATGGACGGCGCAGGTGTGGCCTGCCAGCGACGCTTTGCTTTTCGTTTCTGCAAGCGGCATCGCCGTGCGCGCGATTGCTCCTCACGTGCGCGACAAATTCACTGATCCCGCTGTGGTGAGCGTAGATGAATGCGGCCGTTTCGCCGTGCCGTTGCTGTCGGGACATGTGGGCGGCGCGAACGACCTTGCGCGCGCAGTGGCGAAAATCTGCGGAGGGCAGGCGTGCATCTCGACCGCAACCGACGTGAACAGCCTGTTTGCGGTCGACGAATGGGCACGTAAAAACGGGCTCATCATTTGCGAGCGCGTGCTGGCCAAGGAAGTATCGGCGGCACTGCTCGCAGGGCAATCCGTTGGATTCGCCAGCGATTTCCCCGTGGAAGGCGAGGTGCCGGAAGGCATCGTGCGCTGCGATGTGGCAGAAGGCGTTGCGAGCCGTGAAGCATCGGGGGCATCGGATGCGCCGGAGGACGCTGTGCCCGCCATTGGCTTTCATGTGGCGCTTGATGAGCAGTCGCAGCCGTTCGAGCGCACGCTGCACTTGGTGCCGCGCATCGTGACTGTGGGTGCGGGATGCCATCGCGACCAATCCTACGAGGATCTGCGCGCAGGTGTGTTGGAGGCGCTCGACGAGGCGCATGTGTCGCTTCGGGCCGTATCGACGCTCGCATCGATCGATGTGAAAGCCGACGAGAAGGCCATGCATGAGCTGGCGCGGAACATGGAGTGGGATCTGGTTTTCTATACGGCCGACGAGTTGAACGCGATCCCAGGCGAATTCGCCGCGTCGGATTTCGTGAAGAAGATCGTCGGTACGGACAACGTATGCGAGCGTGCCGCCGTGGCAGGCGGGGCGCAGCTGATAGCAGGGAAGCGTGCGGCGCATGGCGTAACCGCTGCTATTGCCGTTGCGTCGTTCAAAGTGAGGTTTTGAAAACGTGAAATTAAGGCGACCTTAATTTCACATTGAGTTGTCAAGTGTATTCCGAGAAAGGATACCAGTATGAAGCTTTACATCATCGGGCTCGGTCCGGGCGCGGGCGACGATATGACCATGCGGGCGCGCGCGGCGCTCGAGGAGGCGGACCTGATTGCGGGCTATACCGTATACATCAAGCTGCTTGAGGATATGTTTCCCGACAAAGAGACGCTGACCACACCCATGCGCAAGGAGGTCGACCGGTGCCGGGCGGCTCTGGAGGCTGCAGCGGGCGGGCGCACGGTTGCCATGGTGTGCTCGGGCGATCCGGGCGTGTACGGCATGGCCGGTCTGTGCTATGAGCTCGCAGGCGAATATCCGCCCATCGATATCGAGGTCATTCCCGGCATCAGCGCATCGAACGGTGGTGCGGCGGTGCTCGGTGCTCCGCTCATGCACGACTATGCGGTCATTTCGCTTTCCGATCTGCTGACGCCTTGGGAAAAAATCGAGGCGCGCCTGACGGCTGCTGCACAGGCCGATTTCGTCATCTCGCTGTACAACCCCTCGTCGCACAAGCGCCCCGATTACCTCAAGCGTGCGTGCGACATCCTGCTG
>CAYOBD010000027.1:0-9394 GCA_964402005.1 uncultured Eggerthellaceae bacterium | reverse complement strand
AGAAGACCAGCAATTGTAAGATACTATCAAGCTACAAGCGTGCGTGCGACATCCTGCTGCGTGTGAAGTCTTCCGACACGGTGTGCGGCTTCGTGCGCAACATCGGCCGCGAAGGCGAAGAAGCCACGGTGACTACGCTCGGTAAGCTGCGCGACACGCAAGTCGATATGTTCACCTGCGTATTCATCGGCAACTCGCAGACGATCGAGCTCGACGGCAAGATGGTCACACCGCGCGGTTATCTGCAGCGCACCGGCGTGGAGGATGAGGAGTAGGGAAGCTTGCAGCCGATGCGACATTGGGATCAGGTCCCGGTGCCGCATAGTGAATCATTGGGGAGTCTCCCCAATGATTCACTATGCGGCAATAGGGTTTAACCCCAGTGCTGCACCGCGGGGATATAGGTGAAAGGACCATACAGTGGCAGCTGAGAGGAAACCTGTTCTGGTTTTCGGTGGAACGACCGAAGGGCGCACGCTCGTTGAATGGCTTGCTGCGCACAACGTGCCGACGACCGTGTGTTCGGCGACCGAGTACGGCGGGTCGCTTCTGCCCGATGGCGCCAGTGTTCACTCCATCGTTGATCGGCTCGATGCCGATGCCATGTGCGCGCTCATGCAGTCGCAGCCGTTCGTCGGCGTGGTTGACGCAACGCATCCGTATGCGGCGGTCGTCTCGGAAAACATCAAGGGCGCATGCGAGAGCGCCGGCCTCGATTATCTGCGCGTCGTGCGCGCTGAACAGGACGCGCGCAGCGATTGGGTGCTCGTACCCGATGCGCCCGCTGCAGCGGCGGCGGTCGCGCAGACGCAGGGCAACGTGATGCTCACTACGGGAAGCAAGGATCTGCGCATATACGCCGAAGGCGTACCCGATTTCGCCGAGCGCCTGTACCCGCGCATCCTGCCCGTTCCCGATTCGCTTGAAAACGCCCGCAGCCTGGGCTATCAGGTGGATCACATCATCGCCATGCAGGGTCCGTTCACGCGCAAGCTGAACGAAGCGCTTATCCGCATGCTCGATATCAAGGTGATGGTGACAAAGGATTCGGGCGCGACCGGCGGTTTCATGGACAAGATCGAAGCAGCCGAAGCGTGCGGCATCACGACCATCGTGATCGGCCGTCCGCTCCACGAAGAAGGCTTTGCCCTCGAGGATATGAAGGTCGA
The DNA here is from genome assembly GCA_964402005.1 of uncultured Eggerthellaceae bacterium. Classification (GTDB taxonomy): domain Bacteria; phylum Actinomycetota; class Coriobacteriia; order Coriobacteriales; family Eggerthellaceae; genus CAYOBD01. Next base: position 8,225 of record CAYOBD010000027.1, on the reverse strand, counting down.
GCTCGCACGTCGGCTGGATATGGAATTCGAGGCGGATGCGGCAGCGGCGCCTGGTAGCATCGTTTCATCTGAGACCGCTGCTAGTGTTCTGCCCGAGGATGGAACAAAGCCTGTTGCCGCCAGTGTTCCGCCCGTCGTGGACTCCGAGCCCAAGAAGGTGCATCTCGTCGGAATCGGCATGGGCGATGCGGGCACGCTGACAGGTGCAGCGCGCACGGCCATCGATGGTGCCCAGCTGCTCATAGGCGCAAAGAGGCTGCTCGAGCCGTTCGCAGATGTGTCGGCCGAGAAGCTGCCGCTCGTGCGCACGGCCGAAATCGTCGAAGCGGTGCGTGCAGCCGATGCTGCAGAAATCGCTGTGCTGTTCTCAGGCGACACGGGCTTCTTCAGCGGCGCTGCCACATTCTTGGAGACGGCGCGCGACGCCATCGGCGCCGATTTCGACATCGATATCGTTCCTGGCATCTCGTCGCTGCAGTTCTTCTGCGCGCGCACAGGAGCCAGCTGGGATGATGCACGCATTCTCTCCGTTCATGGTCGCGCATGCGACTACGTGTCCGAGGTGCGCACGCATAAGAAGACATTCCTGCTCACGGGTGGTACCGAGCGCGTGCATGATGTGTGCGCGCGGCTGGCCGAGGCGGGCTTAGGTGATGTGCGCGTATCGGTGGGCGAGCGCCTGTCGTATGCCGATGAGCGCATCGTGTGCGGGTCGGCGGCGGAGCTTGCGCAGCAGGAATTCGCCGATCTGTCCGTTATGCTGGTTGACAACGCGGCGGCACGCGTTGCAGGCCCGACTGGCAAGGGCGCGCTGCTTTACACGGCCCAACAGCCCTATTCTGGGGTGCAATCCGTTGCGGCGCCGCGCATCCTTGTGGCTGCGCCCGCAAGCGGCACTGGTAAGACCACCATCGTCTGCGGCCTGTTGCAGGCGCTTATTCGACGCGGCATGCGTCCACTCGCATGCAAGTGCGGCCCCGACTATATCGATCCGATGTTCCACAGCAAGGTGATCGGCGCGAAGTCGCGCAACCTAGATCTGTTCTTCGCTGACGGCAATCTGGTGCGTGCTACGCTTGCGCGCGACGCCGCTGCTTGCGACATCACGGTGATCGAGGGCGCCATGGGCTACTACGACGGCATCGCCATGAGCGATGACGCATCGGCTTGGGATGTTGCACGCTCTACGGCCACCCCGACGGTGCTCGTGGTCGATGGGCGCGGACGTGCACGTTCGATTGCGGCTGAGATCGCGGGCTTCATCGGTTTCCATGCGGAAAGCCAGATTGCAGGCGTGATTCTCAACCGCGTCTCCGCCGGGCTCTATCCGCGCGTGAAAGAGCTGATCGAGGCCGAGTGCGGGGTGTCCGTTCTGGGATACGTCCCGCGTTTGGATGATTTCACACTCGAAAGCCGGCATCTGGGGCTTGTTACGGCCGACGAGGTGGCCGACTTGCACGAAAAGGTGGATGCGCTCGCTGCGCGCCTCGAGCAGACGCTCGACATGGATGCCATTGTCGCGCTCGCGCGCACGGCCCCGCCGCTCATGTTCGACGAGCCGGAGTTGCCGGGCACGTTGTCATCAGAAGTGAATCATTGGGGAGACTCCCCAATGATTCAAGTGAATCAACGGGGAGTCTCCCCAATGATTCACCCGCGCATCGCCGTGGCGCAGGATGCGGCTTTCTGCTTCTACTACGATGACACGTTGCGCCTGTTTGAGCGCATGGGCGCCGAGGTCGTGCCGTTCTCGCCGCTTGCGGATGATGCGCTGCCGGAGGACATCGACGGCCTGTATCTGGGCGGGGGCTATCCCGAGCTGTACGCGGCGCAGCTTTCTGCGAACGAGGGCATGCGTGCCTCTGTGAAGCAGGCGGTCGAGGACGGTCTGCCTACGGTGGCCGAATGCGGCGGCTTTCTGTATTTGCACGAGTCGCTGGAAGATGACGAAGGCGTTCCGCACCCCATGGTCGGCGTGCTGCCCGCCCGAGCGTTCAAAACCGAGAAGCTCGGTCGTTTCGGCTACATCACGCTGACGGCCAAGACGGATGGACTGCTTGCGGCTGCGGGTGAACAGCTGCGCGCCCACGAGTTCCACTACTGGGAAAGTGAAAGGCCCGGTGAAGCTTTCGCGGCGCAAAAACCCCTTTCCGACCGTGGATGGGAGTGCTGCATAACAACGGACACGCTCTATGCGGGCTTCCCGCATCTGTATCTTCCTGGTTCTCCGCAAGCTGCTTGGCGTTTCGTGCAGGCGTGCACGAGGCGGGCCCGCGGGTAAGCTCGAGGGTCCGTTCCTTCCCGTGCGGCTCTTATCCCCACTGAAGCCGAAGGTTATATGAAAACTTAATATGGTGCGGGGGGACGGGCGGCGGTCTGCCCGCATCTGCGATAATCAGGCTATGGATTTTCGTCGGAACATAGGTGCGCTGTGCGTAGGGTTCGCGCTCGATGCCCTGCTGGGCGATCCGCCAGACCAGCCGCATCCCGTGCGCTGGATCGGTAAGCTCATCGAGTTCGAAGAACGCGTGCTGCGCGACGCGTTGCCGAAAACGCCGCGCGCCGAGCGCATCGCCGGCGCCCTGATGGTTGCCGATGTGATCAACACGAGCGTGCTTGCCACATGGGGGCTCTGCAAGCTAGCCGAGCGCATTCATCCAGCGCTGCGGTTCATCCTCGAAAGCCTGATCTGCTACAAGATGCTTGCGGCGCGCTCGCTGTTCGATGAGAGCATGAAGGTGCATGCGGCGCTATCGCAGGGCACGCTCGACGAGGCGCGTCAGGCGGTGGGTATGATCGTCGGACGCGACACCGACCGCCTGGACGAGGCCGAGGTGGCGGCTGCAGCCGTGGAGACCGTCGCGGAGAACGCAAGCGACGGCGTGATCGCACCCATGCTGTATGCAGGCTTGGCCGGCGCGCCCGGCATCGTGCTGTACAAAGCCGTGAACACGATGGATTCCATGGTCGGTTACAAAAACGATCGCTATAAGGATTTCGGTACGGCGGCGGCGAAGGTCGATGACGTGCTCAACTACGTGCCCGCACGCTTGTCGGGCCTGATCATGACAGCCGCGGCGGAAATCGCCGGCTTCGACGGCAAAGGTGCCAGGCGCATATGGAAGCGCGACCGCATGAAGCATTCTTCGCCGAATTCCGCCCAGACGGAGGCTGCATGCGCCGGCGCGCTCGGCGTGCAGCTCGGCGGCGGCCATTACTATTTCGGCGAGTACGTGGAAAAGCCCACGATAGGCGACGACACGCGTCCCATCGAGGCGGACGACATCCTGCGTGCGAACCACCTGATGTATGCGGCATCCGTTGTGACGCTTGGGTGCGTAGCGGTTGCCGGGTTCGCTTTCGGTGCGCTCAGCGGGTGCGGACGCAGCGGAAAGAGCGGCGCGTGATGGATGCGGCAGAAACGCAGCGCGGCATCATTGCTCGGACTGCTGAACCCGCGATGGGGCGCTTCCAGCATGGGGCCGAGCTGTACGGCCACGAGGATGCCCTCGATTTCAGTGCCAGCTTGAACCCGCTCGGCATGCCTGCTGCTGCGCTCGACGCGCTGCGGGAAAACGTGCGAGCTTTCGAGAGCTACCCCGATGTGCGCAACGCCCGCTTGGCTGATGCGGTGGCGGAGGTGGAAGGCGCCGATGCCGGCCGCCTGTGCCTGTGCGCAGGGGCCACCGATGCATTCGATCGCATTGTCGACGTGCTCGCACCGCATCGTGTGCTGCTGTTCGACCCGTGTTTCAGCGGTTACGAGCGTGCACTGCGACGCTCCGATGCCGCTCTTGAGCATGTGGCGCTTACGGTCGAGGAGGATTTCGACTTCACCGAGCGCGTACTTGACGAGTCATGCGCTGCGTTGCGCTCGCAACAAGCGCCTGATTTGGTGTTCCTTTGTACGCCGAACAATCCGACGGGACGTGCGGTCGGCATGCCGTTTTTGCGGTGCCTGCTGGAATGCGCGGCTGAAGCCGATGCGACAGTCGTGCTGGACGAGTGTTTCGCCGAGCTTGCAGGGCTCGAGTCGGCTGTGCCGTTGCAGAAGGAGTTTGCAAACCTGGTCGTCGTGAAGGCGTTCACCAAGACGTACGCAATGGCGGGCCTGAGGTTGGGCTACGTCGTATGCGCGAACGCGGAACTGGCGCAGCGTTTGAACGATTCGGGTGCGCAATGGGCCGTGTCCGTACCTGCCCAGATCGCTGGCGTTGCGGCGCTCGGCGATGCGACGTATCTCGAGCGTGCGTGTACGACTATAGTCGAACAACGTACTCGCCTTGAGGGGGAGCTTTCCGCCGCTGGCATGCGCGTGATTCCGTCGTGCGTTAACTACATTCTGTTTTGCGATGAGGTGGCGGAATCCGCTGGTGCGGCAGAATCCAGCATTGATACGACAACGGGATCAGATGCGGAACACGCCGATACTGCCACGCTTTCAGCATCGTTGTTCGACCAACTTCTGGAGCGCGGCATCATCGTGCGGCGCTGCGGAAATTTCGAAGGGCTCGACGATACGTGGTATCGCATCGCGGTACGCACGCCCGAGGAGAATACGCGCTTCATCCAAGCGCTGAAGGAGGTTAGGGGCAGATGACGGAGAACACTGAGCGCAAGCGCGCCAAAGCCATCATGGTTCAGGGCACGATGTCGAATGTGGGTAAGAGCCTGCTTGCGGCGGGGCTGTGCCGCGTGTTCGCGCAGGATGGCTACAAAGTGGCGCCGTTCAAGTCGCAGAACATGGCGCTGCACTCCAGCATTACGGCTGACGGCAGCGAAATGGGCCATGCCCAGGTGATGCAGGCCGAGGCGGCGGGTGTCGAACCCGAAGCCACGATGAACCCGATCCTGCTCAAGCCCACGAACGACACGGGCTCGCAGGTCATCGTGCGCGGACGTGCCATCGGCAACATGGGGGCGCGCGAGTATTACGCATACAAGAAGAATCTGGTGCCGCAGATCATGGAGGCATACGACGATCTGGCCAGTCGTTTCGATATCATCGTGATCGAGGGTGCAGGCTCGCCGGCCGAGATCAACCTCAAGCAGGACGACATCGTGAACATGGGCATGGCCAAAATGGCGCATGCGCCGGTCCTGCTCGTGGGCGACATCGACCGCGGCGGCGTTTTCGCGCAGCTGCTCGGCACGATGATGCTGCTCGATGACGACGAGCGCGCGATGGTGAAAGCCCTGATAGTGAACAAGTTCCGAGGCGATCCCACCATTCTCGATCCAGGCATCGACATCCTGGAGGAGCGCAGCGGCATACCTGTGGCGGGTGTAGTGCCCTACACGATCCTGGACATCGACGATGAAGATTCGCTTTCCGACCGCCTGACCGTGCGCGAGACCGCTGCGGCCATCGATATCGCGGTCGTGCGTCTGCCGAAGCTTTCGAACTTCACGGATTTCATCGGGCTCGATGCCATCGAGGGCGTAGGGGTGCGCTATGTGTCGCGTGCCGGCGAGCTGCGCGATCCCGACTTGATCATCCTGCCGGGAACGAAGAACACCATTGCCGACCTCAAATGGCTGCGCGAGTCTGGCTTGGAGGCGGCCATACTCAAGCGCGCTGCCGCCGGCACCGTCGTGTTCGGCATTTGCGGCGGCTTCCAGATGCTGGGCATGCAGCTTTCCGACCCCGAGGGCGTCGAGGGCGGCGGCACGATCCGCGGTATGGGGCTGTTGCCTTTGGCCACGGTTTTCTCCGCCGATAAGCATCAGGTGCAGGTGGAGGGCGTATTGGGCGATGTGGAGGGCCCGCTTGCAGCGCTCGCGCACGTGCCCGTGCGCGGCTACGAGATCCATATGGGTCGCACCGACATCGAAGATGCCGACGCCGTGCGCACGACGCCGATGGCAGCCATGGAAGCGCCGGCCCTGTACAATGCGGGCAACGTGTATGGATCCTACATCCACGGGATCTTCGACACGCGCGAGAGTGCAGCGGCGGTCGTGGGCGCGCTCATGGAGCGCAAGGGCCTCGACCCCGCGTTGGTTGCGGCTGTCGACATGGAGGAGTACAAACAACGTGAATACGACAAGCTGGCCGATGCTGTACGCGGCAGCTTGGATATGGACCTGATTTACCGCATCTTGAACGAGGGAGTATAAGAATACGAGCAAGGCGCTATCGAGGCGGGTGGTACACCCCTGTTACAGCCCTGTACCATTTGGTACATCCCTATAACAGCCCTGTACCATCCGCTTCCAAGCGCTCGGAAATAGAAGGAGGAAGAAATGGCTGACCTGAAAGGCCTTGAATTCGTGAAACCCGCCGACATCGAGGCGCGCAGCTTCGAGATCATCTCGAGCGAGCTTACCGTTGAGCTCGATCCCGAAAACGAGCTGGTCGTGAAGCGGTGCATCCATACGTCGGCTGACTTCGATTATGCGGAAAACCTTGCGTTTTCCGAGCATGCCGTCACGCGCGGCATCGAGTCGCTGCTCGGCGGCTGCAGCGTGGTAACCGACACAAAGATGGCCGCCTCGGGCATCAACAAGCGCGTGCTCGGACGCTTCGGCGGGGAAGTGCTCAATTTCATTTCCGATGAAGACGTGGCAGCCGAGGCCAAGGAGCGCGGGCTTACGCGCGCTGCTGTGAGTATGGAGCGCGCGGCAGCGACCGGGCGCGATTTGGTCTATGCCATCGGCAATGCGCCGACTGCACTCGTGCGCATCTACGAGATGATGCAGGAAGGTCAGATGAAGCCGCCCGCGCTCATCATCGGCGTGCCCGTTGGCTTCGTGAACGTCGTGGAGTCCAAAGAGCTGGTCATGCAGCTCGACGTGCCCTACATCGTGGCACGCGGTCGCAAGGGTGGCTCAAATATCGCCGCCTGTATCGTGAACGCGCTGCTGTATCAAGCGTCCAACAACGAACGGGAATAGTCGGCTGGACTGGCGCCTAGCTCACTGGCTGAATTGGCGCCAACTCACCGTTCTCGTGGAATGTCCCCAGCCGTCTGGGATATTAAGTCGTTCATCTTGTAAAGCGCATTGTTGAGGAAATACGAAGCGGAAGAGGGAATAAGTGCCGCAACTTCGAAACGGAGAATCTGCCGACGCGTTGGAGGGTGATTCTGCAGCGCGCCCTGAAACGGGGCGGCGTGCGGAGTTGCGCCGATCGCCGCGGCCCCATCATGCAGCACGGCAGCGCCCTGCAGCGCATCCGACTGCCGTGAAGCCACCAGCTCAGAAAGGCGCCGCCAAGCGCTACATCCCGGCGATTGACGGCCTGCGCGCCTTCGCCGTGCTCGCCGTCATCTTCTACCATCAGGGCCTTCCGTTCGCGCAAGGCGGCCTGCTCGGCGTCACCGTGTTCTTCGTCATATCGGGCTATCTCATCACGGGCCTGCTTACGGCCGAATGGGAATCCACGCGCAAGATCAACCTGCCGCAGTTCTGGCTGCGGCGCATCCGCCGGCTTTTCCCGGCGATCTTCACCGTCATAGCGGTGATGGCGGTAGTGTTCACGTTCGTGTCGCCGCTGCTTTTGACCAAGATGCGGCCGGATATCCTTCCCGGTCTTTTCTGGTTCGAGAATTGGTGGTACATCCTGCGCGACATGAGCTATTTCGAGGCCGTTGGCGCGCCGAGCCCGCTGACGCATTTCTGGTCGCTTGCCATCGAGGAACAGTTCTACCTGGTATGGCCAATCATCCTGCTTACCGTATTCAAGCTGGGTGCAGGCCGCAAAGTCGTGCGTCGCGCGTGCCTGGTCCTTGCGGCGGTAAGCGCTGTACTGATGGCGGTCATGTACGATCCGTCCGGCGATCCTTCGCGCGTTTACTACGGCACCGATACGCGGGCGTTCTCGCTTCTGATTGGAGCGTGGCTGTCGTTCGCCTGGCCTGGGGCGCAGCTTACCGAGGCTGGAACGCGCAATGTGCCCTCATCGTCTGTGCGCAAGCTGGACATCATCGGCACTGCGGCGTTTGCCTGCCTTGTCATCATGTGCATCTTCGCGAACGGCTTCTCGGATTTTATGTACTACGGCGGCCTGGTGATTTGCAGCGTGCTTTCGGCGGTGGTCATCGGCGTTCTGGCGCATCCGCGCAGCATGCTTGCCCGTGTGGCTGCCTGGAAGCCGTTCGTCTGGATAGGGCAGCGCAGCTACGGCATGTATCTGTGGCATTTCCCCATCATTGTGCTGCTGCAGCCACGCAATGCCACCATGCTCCCGTGGTGGATTTATCCGCTGGGGCTCGGGCTGACGA
>CAYOBD010000026.1:0-14764 GCA_964402005.1 uncultured Eggerthellaceae bacterium | reverse complement strand
GGGGCATGCCGTGTAGACAAAAGACTCCTCCGATGCCATGCTTCCCCCTTCTCTCTCTTCCTGCGGGCTGCACTTGCGCCCGTTCCAACAACCGCCAGCAGCCTTCGACCACCCGCGGCAAATACCTGTTTCATGGTATGGCTCGCGCTGTTTTGTTGCTATGAACGGTCACCTGCAACACTGCACAACCTATTGTTGTGTATTATTCGCTTTATAAGCAACTGGAAAGGATTAGCCATGCAGGTGCAGACTTTACGCTATCTGTGCGAGATTGCGCGCGCCGGTTCGTTCTATGCCGCATCGAAAAACCTGTTCATCTCCCAGCAAGGACTGAACAAAGCCATTACCCAGCTTGAGTCAGAACTCGGCGTAACGCTCCTTGAACGCAGCAGACGGGGTGTGCGGCTGACGCGCAGCGGAGAGATAGCGCTCTCCCATGCCGAGCGCATCATTTCCGAATATGACCAGCTTGCCGACGAGCTCGTCGAGAACCGCCGCGCCACCCTCCCCGATGAGGACCGCATCCGCGTGTATGTCAGCTATTACTCCGCCCAGATCGCATCGGCCAATGCTTCCTACATCCAGCTTCTCTCCTCGCATTCCTCCTACATCGAAGAACCCTTCGACAAACTGCTGCAGCATGCCGCCGCCTCGGATGGTTCGGATCTTGTGTTCTTGGATGTCCACCCCTATTCGCTCGATGCGCTACTCAAAGATCCGGATGTTGTGTTCGAGCCCGTGATCAAGACGCGCGTCGGATTCGTGTGCTCAGGCAATTCACCGCTCATCGACCAGCGCTACCTACATCGCAACAACATCGCGAACATGCCGGTCGCCTTGAATACGCAGCGCGAGATGGCTCTGCTCGCTGATTGGCTGTTCCGCGATACGCCGTTGCAAGACATCCGTTTGGGTGCTGCGAACCCGCGCATGCTGCTCGATTATGTGCAATCAGCTCCCCAGGCAGTCGCCATCTTCGATTCGTTCGGTTTCTATCTTTCGCAGCGCGACGAGAATATGCCGACGGAAGGATTGCGCTTCATCCCGCTTTCCACACCGCAATCCATCTGCCACGTGGGCTTCCTTTATGCCAAACGGGCAATGCCCACCCTGCGTGCGCGCCATACCGTCAGCATACTCAAGCGCTTCCTCGACCAGAACTGCTCGGAGTATTTCGAGCTTTACCCATTGGATTAATCGACAACTCGCAAAATAGACCGACAGTTCGAGCCGCTCGATCGCTTCCTTCTTAGTGGAGGCATATGACATTGCAGCCGAACCGACCTATCAGGAGCGTTCAGAATCACAGCATCGATAACGCTTCGAAACACCCGTCGTGCACACGAGGGCATTCCGTTATCTGACAGCTAAAGCGGCATGCCAGCCTTACTTCACTGCTTTTACAAGGAATTGCGGAGAAGACGCGTAATACGAATGCTCGTTCTCGGTCCATACGCGCTGCCAAACATTTTCATCGGCAACGACATCGGCTGCACCAAGACGGTCAAGCACCTCCAGGTCCCATGCAGGCCGTACAACCGGCGAAAGCGGCAGCGAACGGGCAATCTCTTCGCTGCGCTTTTCCTCATCAGATGTTGCCTGAGCATCTTCGTCCCAGCCCTCAAGCGCGTTATTCGCCATATCTGATTTACGCTTCTCGGCAATCTCAAGATCGAATAGGTATAAATACCAATTTGCATCGAATACGGCGAGTACGCCATTCGGCTTCAGCACGCGCAACCACTCACAATATGCGCCCTCAGGGTCGCGCATGAGCCACGTGAGATTTCGAGAAACAGCGGCATCGAACGTGCAATCATCGAACGGGAGCGTAACCACATCTGACTCGCAAAACGTGATGGAATCATCTGCTTGCGCGCGTTTGCATTCTCTTGCGCACGCGCAAGCATCTCGATGCTTCCGTCTACAGCATCCACCGTTAATCCCATGCGCGATAGGATAATCGAGAAGAATCCCGGGCCACATCCTAGATCGAGAATGCGTGCAGGTCGATTCTCGGCCTTTGCCAACTCGATCTGCCCAGCGAGTATATGCTGCAACTCGGTCGACCATGCGTCTTTTCGCCCGTCCGAGAGCTCCCCGTTCACGCCGTTCGAGTAGCTCTCAGCGCGTCCGTTCCAATACGATGCAATCTCTTCTGCAAGAAGCGTGTCCTTAACTATCACACCGACTGTCTCCTTGAAATAAGGCAACCCTATCCGTATCGGTTTCGCAAAAACGGCTTCCCTTAAATATCGAATAGAGCCGTTGGGATGGGAAACGGCTCTATTCGACAACTGCATGCATGGCCATGGGATGGGATGTGGTTTTGCATGCCCGGCATAAGGATCGGAGAGGCCTTTTGCCATATGTTATTACGAATCTTAATTTCGTAATAACAGAACTATACTCATTACAAGTATTACTGTCAAGAAATTATTATTACTGGTTCCGCAAGAGAAGCACCTCTGGATGCATCGAGTTTTTTACCGCGTCCGCTCGTTGATTATTTTGGGCCTTGTCCTTATGCGGTTCAGCCATTCCCGATATACTTATGAAGATTGCCCAGCACATTTTTCTGGGATTGCAAGCAAGACGAGAGGAGTTGAGGGTATGGAATTCAAGAACGACCTCGGCAAGCCTTGGAAATGGACCGAGGAGGATGGCACCGAAGTCACCCGCTCGGCCATGTGGGGGCCTCCGGGATGCCACCCCACCAGCTGCGGCGTGAAGCTGTACGTCAAGGACGGTAAGCTGGTCAAAATCGAAGGCGATGAGAACGACCCGATCACACACGGTCGCCTGTGCCCCAGATGTCTGACCATGGTCGAATGGATGTACAACCCTGCGCGTCTGCAGTTCCCCATGAAGCGCGACCCTGCTAAACGCGGCGACGCCGATGCATGGGAGCGCATCACCTGGGATGAAGCTTACGCCTTGATTAAAGAGAAGTTCGATTACGTCAAGGAAACCTGGGGCGTTGAAACGTTCACGGTCTTTGAGGGAACGGGTCGCGACGCTGGCATCATGGGCACGGAAATCGCCCAGAACGTGTTCGGTTCACCCAACTACGCCACCCCGCTTTCTGGTTTCGCCTGCTATCAGCCGCGCAACACGGCCACGATGTCGGTGCTCGGCGCGTATTACCCTGAGATGGACTACGGCGCAGGCCTGCCCGAGGGCATGGACGACCCGCAGTTCGTTGTTCCCGAGATCATGGTCATGTGGGGCAAGTACCCGCTCGTCTCCAACGGCGACGGTCTGTTCGGCCATGCGGTCATCGATCTGATGAAGCGCGGCGCGAAGATCATCTCCGTCGATCCGCGCGTCACGTGGCTGTCCACTCGTTCCGAGTGGCACCTGCGCCTGCGCCCCGGCACAGATACTGCGATGTCCATGGCATGGCTCAACGTGATCATCAACGAGGATCTGTACGACCATGAGTTCGTCGAGTATTGGTGCTACGGCTTCGATCAGCTGAAAGAAGCCGTCGCTGAGATGACGCCCGAAAAGGCAGCCGAGATTACCGGTGTCGATGCCGACATCATCCGCGGTGCAGCCCGCTGCTATGCCACCGCCAAACCCGCAAGCATCGCTTGGGGCCTTGCCATCGACATGAACTGGAACGGCATCCAATGCGGTCACTGCATTTTGGCGCTCATGGCCATCACGGGCAACATCGACACCCCCGGCGGCCAGATCGTCGGCGGATCAGAAGCCGATTCTCCCGAGACCGAAGACGTTCCATCCTTCGACGCGGAAGCAAGCGCTACCGACAACATCAACGACGCCTTCCAGCAGGGCGGCGAGACTTCTACGTTCTACTGGCTCATGGAGGGCTGGAACCGCATGGAGCCCGAGCTGCAGAACAAGATCATCGGCAAGGAAGAATTCCCGCTGTTCGTCGGCTCGCTTTCCGTTGCACAGTCCGACATGGTGTTCGACGCCATCACGAAGGGCGAGCCCTACCAGCTGCGCATGGTATGGATCCACACCTCCAACTTCAGCAACTGCATGGGTGCCGAGCCTGACAAGTGGATCGAGGGCATGAAGAACAATGTGTACTTCACCTTCGCGACCGACCTGGTCATGACGCCGACCTACCAGGCCTGTGCCGACCTCGTGCTGCCCGTTGCGCTTTCGCCCGAGCATAACTCGGTAACGTTCCCGCACTATGGCATGACCAACATCTCGATTCGCGCCACCAACAAAGCGCTCGAGCCGCTCGGCGAGTGCCGCGACGACAAGCAGATTTGCTGCGATCTGGGCAACTATCTGGGCGTGGACGTATTCAAGGAGCGCTACCACACCACCGAAGACTGGATCTTGTACAAGCGTCTGTTCAACCGCCGCCCGTTCGAGACTCTTGCTGAGAACGTGTACGAGAAGCCCGGCTATGAGTACAAGAAATTCGAGAAGGGCCTGCTGCGCGGCGACCGCAAGCCTGGTTTCACCACAGCCTCCGGCCGCGTCGAGCTGTACTCTACGATGTTCGAGATGTCCGGCGAAAGCCCGCTGCCGTTCTTCCAGGAGCCACGCTATAGCCCGGTAAGCGATCCCGAATACGCCGAGAAATACCCGTTCGTGCTGACCACTGGCGCGCGTGAAACCGTGTTCTTCCACTCCGAGGGCCGCGAGATCCCGTATCTGCGCGAGATCAATCCGAACCCGTTGCTGGAGATCAACCCGGCTGACGCCGAGGCCAAGGGCATCGTGAACGGCCAATGGGTCGAAATCGTGAACCATTGCGGCCAAGCCAAGTTCAAAGCAAAGGTAACCCCTGCTGTACGCCAGGGCGTCCTTATGGCGCAGCACGGCTGGTGGTTCCCCGAAATGGACGCGCATGGTGACAGCCCGTACGGCATGAAGAAGACGCAGCTGAACACGTTGGTTCCCAACCACCTGAACGGCAAGCTGGGCTTCGGCGCACCGTACAAGAACGTCATGTGCGACGTGATTCCGCTCTCCGAGAACCTTGACACCGACATGACGGCGGTCTACGAGAAGTTCGCCGTAAAGGAGGGGTAACCATGACTGTTTACGGTTTGCTGATCGATTACGATTTCTGCACCGGCTGCCATACCTGCGAGGTCGCTTGCAAGACCGAACATGGATTCGGCGAGGGCAAATGGGGCATCCGCATTTACGACGACGGCCCGTGGAAGAAGACGGACGATCCCGATGACCAGGGAAAGAACTTCAACTGGAACAAGGTTCCGGTACCGACCGATCTGTGCGATGGCTGCGCCGATCGCCTTGCTGCCGGCCGCGAACCCACATGCGCGTTCCACTGCCTGGCAGAAGTCATCACATTCGGCACGTTTGAAGTGCTCGCTCCGAAGCTGGCCGAAAAGCCCAAGCAGGTGCTTTGGACCATCAACGTCGAGTAAGCACTCGCTTTGCGCATGCATTTTGGGGCGGACTTCGGTCCGCCCCTTCTCTTTTATTAATGCATCTGCGGCATGGCTCCGTTCGCCCTCATGCACTCCAAATACAGCTTTCGATGAACACGTTCGAACCATGCGCTATGATTCTTCTACTAAGCACTGCCTTAAGGAGATCTATGAGCTGTTCAGGTTATGCGGGATGCAACATGTGCAATCGGTGCGGAAAGTTCACCGAACTTCTGGCTGCTCAAGGCAAGCGCTTGTGCCCAAAATGCCGTATTGTCGTCGAACCCGATGCAACCCACTGCCCTGACTGCGGACGAATCCTTCCCCCGCCCTTCACTCCTCCCGGTCCCCCGAAAATGTGAAATTAAGGCGACCTGAATTTCACATTTTGATTTCACATTCCTTTGGAAGAGCGAGGCTTTTGACTCATTGCATCTTGCGCTATAGTAGTTAGTCATGTTTTTCCAGAAGCGCAAGGAAACGTAATGGATCCAATACTCGAGCAAGAGCAACAACACCTTACCGAAACATACGAGAAGCTCGTACAGATCAAAAGCGAGCTCGTTGGTGCCATCACAGCCGACCAGGCTGAGGCGCAGAAAGCGCATGAGGATATCCTCGAAGATCTGACGATCGATTTGAACAACGACGTCAATCTCGAAACCTATGTCGAGCTCGAAGCGCTCCACCAGATTATCGACGGATATAATCGCACGTTGGACATTCGCGAACAGCAACTGGCTAAGGTGCGGCTGCTGTTACGCCAGCCCTACTTCGCGAAAGTCGTACTGCAGTTCAACCCTGATGCGCCGCATCTCGAAGAGCCACGTGAAATCTATATTGGCGCAGCGGGAATGACCGATGAGACATGCCGTCACTTCATAATCGACTGGCGAAGCCCCGTCGCAGAGGTTTACTACAACCAGGAAAACGGACGCACATCGTACAAAGCCGATAGCCGCACCATAGAGGTAGACCTGAAGCTTCGCCGTCAATTCGATATCCAGCGCTCTACGCTCAACTCATATTTCGACACAACCGTAGCGATTCAAGATCAATTGCTGCTCGCATCGTTAAAACGCACACGCAGCTCGCGCCTTCAAGCTATTACAACTACGATTCAGAAAGAGCAGAACGCCGTCATTCGCCATGACGATGTACCTGTGCTTCTCGTTGCAGGTATTGCGGGTTCGGGAAAAACATCGGTATTGCTTCAGCGCATCGCTTACCTTCTGTACCGTGAGCGCGAAAATCTGCGCCCTGACGACGTGTATCTGATTACGCCGAATGATGTGTTCGCACGCTATATCTCTGACGTTCTCCCGGATATGGGCGAACGGAACCCGCAAACGCTCACCTGGAACTCCCTCATGGAACGAATGGGAATCGAGCACAGGAATTCAGGCGAATCTGTAAGCATAGAGACGCTACGCGCCATCGACGAAGGTGTTGCATCGCTTTCGCTCGAATCACGCGATATGGCTGACATTTTCGTTGACGGCGAACGCGTTATCGCTAGCAGCCAGGTTTTCAACGTTGTGAAGCGCTATGCAGGGCGTATCGGCTGCGGAAGCCACCTCGCCGGCTTAGTGGAAGAAGCCCTTGCCGAACGCATCGAGACTCGTATCAAAAACCGCGCCGCAAATGAAGATGTGCAGGATGCGCTCTTCGAGCTGGACACCGAAGAGCAGTTCCGCCTGTTCGGCCGACCACTCCATCCAAACGCCGAAGAAGATTTGTCGAAATTGGCGCGTGTCTATCTGATTGACCGCTACGAAGCGGCAACCGCAGCTATCGAACGTGGCGAATGGCTGCGCATCGATCGCATCGGCATGCGGATATTGGGTACCAAGAGCTTATCTGCCGTCGAGTACTTATACTGCAAACTTGCCCTTACCGGTGCGGGAATACGCGGCGCACGTTACGTTATGGTCGATGAGGTGCAGGACTACTCCGCCTCTCAGCTCATGGTGCTCGTACGCCTGTTCAATGGGGCGCATTTCCTGCTGCTTGGCGACGAGAACCAAGCCATCCGCGAAGGCAGCGCTTCATTCGCCCAAATTCGCGACGTATTCGAAAGCGCATGCGGTAAAGGCAATGTCTCCTTCTGCAGCCTGATGACCAGCTACCGCTCCTCCCCCGAAATCACCGAGCTGTTTGCATCGCTTATGCCAAGCGACGCTGCCCTCGAGGTGAACTCGGTACAAGAAGCGGGCGTGGAGCCCTTCCTGCACGCATACAGCGATGCTGCGTCATACGAAACCGGCCTGCGGCAGATTGCCGGCGAATACGCGCATGCAGAAGGCTTATCGGCGATTATCGCATCAGACGCCAAAGCCGCTTGGCGCATCGGGCAGATGCTGGATGGTATCGATTCCAGCCTGCTTGACGGCACAGCTCCTCTACCGAACGTAGGACTGGTTGTAACGCATGTGGCTTTCGCAAAGGGATTGGAATTCGACCGCGTGCTTATACCGGACGCCGATTCGAATGCTTATTCCGCGCGCAGCGACCTCGCACGACGCAAGCTCTATACAGCCATCTCGCGTGCCACGCGCCAACTGGCAGTGATTGCGCAAGGTTCGCTTACGCCGCTTCTCGCCTATCGATAGCGAATGTGAAATTAAGGCGAGCTTAATTTCACATTCTAGCCGCTATCTGTACAGCTCGATGTCCTTCCAGAAGTCGTAGAGCGCGCGATTCGGGTCATACTCGATATGGCACTCTTCGTTTATCGCCATCGTTGCGCGGCTGTTTTCCTCGTAGCGCTCCCACTCCAACGGTATTGCGCCGTTCGGGTCGCCCGTGCTGCAGAAGCGCACGAATGAACCATGCATGTAACCATGGATCGGCTCCAAAACTTCGCGCGGCGTGCCGTCGTAGGAAGTGCCTTCGCGGTACACGTCGAAGGACGGTGCGATGTCGCTGATGTGCAGGGCACCCATGCCAAGTTCCCGCATCTTCCAAGGAACGAAGTCGTAGCGATACACGTACACATCCGCATGCCCGCTCTGGGCAAGGGCGGCGCGCATGTCGCCAGCCCAGAACATCATATCGCGCACTATACCTTCAAGTGCGGGCTTCTCATCTTCGCCGTACAGCTCGCGCAAGCGCGCACAGCGGTCACCGTATCCGTTCGCCTCGAACATCGCGTCGACCTCTTTCCAGCTCGCTGGCGCCTGATGGCTGCCCACGAATATAGCGCCCTCGTCGTGGCAGGTTCCGAACAGGCAGGATACGCCCTCAGCATTGCCGTTCGCCAGAGCATCCCACACGTTCTCCGGCAACAGATCGTCGCCGACGCTCGGACCTGTGAGCGGCAAGCCGGGGTACCACTCGTTCCGCCTCAAAAACACTTCGCTTACCGGGCCATCCATCTCCTCGATCGCCATCGAAGCGAATGACGCGACGCTTTCCGGGTCATCGGCATCGATCCCGAGCTTCTCGAGCACAAGGTCGGTCGTAATCCGCTGCCCGCGCAGCGCCACAGCATCGGTCGGCAGACCGCTCATGATGATGGCCTTAGCGAAGCAGCCCTTAAGCGCAGGCGATGCGAGCGCGCAAAGCGTCATCGTCGCGCCCGCAGACTCACCGCACACGGTGATATTGCCAGGATCGCCGCCGAAAGCCGCGATATTGTCGTGCACCCAGCGAATTCCAGCGACCACATCCGAGAAGCCGCAGTTCGAATCGAAGCGGTCGCTTTTTTCGCACAGCCGATAGAAACCAAGCGGTCCCAGTCGGTATGGAATGGAAACGCCCACGATGCCATCGCGGGCAAATGCTGACAAATCGTATCCGGGATTGCGCGTACTTCCGGCATGATAGGCACCGCCGTAAATCCAAACGAAGACCGGGCGCTTGGCATCGGCTTCCTGCACTTCTGCGCGACCAGGAGCCCACACATTCGCATAGAGGCAGTCCTCGCTTTCGGGGTCCTGTGCCTTAGGGGCATCAGGAGGCGCGGCGAATTGGATCCCCGAAGGCGCGAACTCCTTGCAAGCGAGTACGCCATCCCAAGGCTCTGGCTCCTGCGCACGGCGAAACCGCAGCTCGCCGACGGGCGGTTCAGCGAACGGCACGCCGAACCATTTCCTGAGGCCGTCTTCCTCAAATCCCTCGACCTTGCCATATGCTGTTTGCACCACCATGGCATCTCCTTTCAAATTTGCTCGTTGCGGCTGCGTGCCCCTGCGTCAGCCGATCGCGTCGTTGCATCTGGCTATCAAATCTAGAGCCGCAAACGCATCTTCCCGGCCATCTCACCCAACAAGGTGAAAAGCAATGCGCGGTGTGCCGTCCTCGCAGTAGATGATACCGCAGCGCGTGAACCCGGCTTTCGCCAACGCGCCCTGCATGGGTACATTGTCCTCGTGCGTGTCGATGCGCAGATTGCCCGTTCGCTCCAACGCGAATGCAACCGCTTCGCCAAGTACGCCGCGCAATGCGCCATCGCTCGCAATCCGATGGATGGTTCCATACGGCTCATCATTGAGCCACGCGCCGTCTTCGATAACGGCATAGGTGGGATCCGCGCCGATGATAAACGCAAACACAGCGTGTGCCATCCCGTCGTCGCCCTCAATCACATAGCAGTTCCCCTTCGCTATGTCGCCCTCGATCAGAGCACGCGAAGGATAGCCGTTTACCCATTGAGCCGCGTTGCCAGTCGCACGCATTAAGGAACGGCCTACGTCGTAGATGCCCATGATGTCTTCTATATCGGTTTGCTCGGCGTTTCGGATCTGCATTCCGTCCGTTCCTTTCGCGTACTGCTGCGTTTTCGTGAGCCTGCGATGCATCGCACTGCGTATATTGTGGCATACTCGACTCCGCGTCTTCAGGAGAAAGGGATATCGTTGGCAACCATAGAGTTCCAAGGAATTGTTAACGTACGCGACCTCGGCGGGATACCCGTCGCAGGCGAGCGCATCGTGGCCCCCGGCTTGTTCTACCGCGGCGGATCACTGGCAAAAGCAACCGAACAGGACCTCGAGCTCTTGTTCGGTGAGCTCGGCGTTTCCTGCGTCGTTGACGTACGTTGCGGCTGGGAACTCGAGTCGAAGCCAGATATTATCCCCGATGGGATCGAGTATCTGCACATACCCTTCTACGACCTGGAGAAAGTCGGCATAGAATACACTGAGCCGACAGCGGGCACCAAGATGGTCGGGAACGACCTGGCATGCGAACCGGGGCATTTCTACCGTTCGCTTGCCAACCCTCTGACCGTGCGCCAGATGCGCGCATGCCTTGACGCCGTATTCGATCGCGCATGCGCCGGCCGATCGGTTTACCAGCACTGCAGCGGAGGCAAAGACCGAGCAGGGATTTTCGCTGCGCTCATCCTGCTCGCGCTGGGAGCGGACCGGGATGCCATCGTTGCCGACTACACGGAAACCAACATATCCCGTGACAAGCGCTTCGACCAAATGATGGAGCGCTTCCTGCGTTTTACCGACGGAGATGAACAACATGCGCGTCTACTCGTCGAATCGCATCGCGCCCTCCCCCAGAACCTCGATACGTTCTTCGGGGAAGTTGCCGTGCGCTACGGCAGCGTAGATGCATTCATGAGCGATCAGCTAGGGCTGACTGACGAACGAAAGAGCATGGTACGCGCCCGTTGCACTGAGTCGCTGGGTTGATTCCTCGCTCAACAATGTGAAATTAAGGCGACCTTAATTTCACATTGTTGGCATGATTCTTCTCTCGAGGGTATGTGAGGTAATCTTGCATCTGCGGTATGCCTGCAGCGACCCAAAGTGCGATAATCTGATTGCAACTCTCAACATTTGACAGGATGTAAGCCATGGATTTCATCGATCTCGCACGGAAGCGCTACTCAGTTCGCAAGTTCAAGAGCCAACCCGTTGAAGAAGAGAAAGTCGCGTTGATCCTCGAGGCTGCACGTCTGGCGCCGTCCGCCAAGAACTTCCAGCCATGGCATATTTACGTTGCACGGAGCGAAGAAGCACTTGCCAAGATGAACGCCGTGTCTCCCTGCGTCTACGGAGCGCCAGTCGTCTTCGTCGTGTGCTACAACAAAGACGAAATGTGGTTCTCCGACGACAGACTGCGCGACTCTGGTTACATAGATGCGACCATAGTCGCCGATCACATGATTATGGAAGCAACCGATCTTGGGCTAGGGTCGTGCTGGGTGCTTCTGTTCGATCCCGCCAAGCTGCACGAAGAGCTCGATCTGCCGGACAACATCGTACCGAGCGTCTTGATTCCTGTGGGATACGCCGACAAAGGACCTGCTCTAGGCCATGAGAAATCCCGTACGCTCGATGAGCTGACAACAGAGCTATAGCTAGCCTAAGCCGAAGCAATCCTTTGCAAGCATATTCATGAACTCGTCTGAAAGGTAGACGGGAAACTTCCGTGCGGTTTTGACCGTGGTATGGCCCACGCCCCCTTCGCCGTAATTGAGAAGCGCGCGACAGAACCAAGTTGCTGAACGCAACGCCGTCATCATGCGAAAAGCCCTGAAACGCGCATCGAAGGAACCGCGCTCGAATCGCCCATCAACCGCACGCCAATAATCCTCGATGAACGAATCGGCCTGATCGGAGTCGAACATGAACCCGCTGTCCCAAAGCGTCGTCGTCGGGGCCACGAAATACGCGATGTCTTGTGCAACCTCACCGATTATCGGCCTCTCCCAATCGACGAAATACCCAGGAGCGTCGCAGAACCTGCCCTGTCCGATTTCATTCTGCGCAGCCTCGTTTGCCGACGAAGCCGGAATGATGAAATGCGAAGGGAGCGTCTCTGTGTTCACAACATGAACGCTTTCCCCTTGAGTACGAGATGGCAGATCCGCAGGGTCGGCAACCTTGATGAATCGCTCGACCCAACGAGTGATGCGCTCATCCTCAAACGCAGATGCGCGATATATCGCGAAGCGCTCGACGCACTCCTCATAGAGGGTGCGAAGCGGATCTTCCGGTTGGAACAAGCCCGAGCCCTCGGAGGGTACGATAACGGCGTGCACGTCGGCCATGATCTGTGCTGCGCAGCGCAGATCACCTGGCCGCAAATTATCGAAATCGAGCACTTCGCCTGCGCAAAAGCTTTCAACCAGCGCACCTTCTCCAGGGGCATCCAACGAATTATCCAGAAACACCGGCCGTGGCGTACGCCCGCTCCGTTCGAGCACTTCAAGTGCTGCGAACTCGTATCCGACCTGATCCGCATGAAACGGCTGCCTCGCAACGTTGATGCGCAGTACGAAGCGATTCCTCGTCGACGGGACATCGAACGCGTAATTCAGATTGTGCTCCCCCACCCCGATCGGTTCAGGCTCAAGTGCATCATCGGCACAGGCACCGACCGCATTGCGCAGAGCAGCATTCTCAGCCAAATATTGTCTCGCCTGTTGTATAGCTGTTCTGTCGAATTCCATGGTTCCGTTACACCGTTTTGCCTAACTCAGTTCAAAAGCTCAAGGATCCTTGCCGTATCTCGACTTGAGATGAGCTCTTGCCCTTCACGCATTCCGAGCGCCTCGGCAGGCTCATCCGAAAACACGACATCGGCTTCTTCGGGCGTCTCTACGACTTCAGCGGCCAACATCTGCGCGAAGTCTCGTAGGCTTATGGCCTCGACCATATGCAGATATTTGACCAAATAGGAAATATCGTTTTCGGCTGCGACTCTCCGATTGCTCTGCTCACCAAGGTTCAACCAGATGAGCGCGGGTTTACGCAAATCAATCGCGAACAAATAGGCAACGCTGCTTGCACAATTGACCACAAACGAGGTTTGCACTGTAGCCGGCTCGAACACCTCGCCCGAATCGTCGATGTCTCGCAACATGTAGCCCGCACGGCAGATGCACTTATCGAATGCGCAACCGCTGTACACGTTATTGCAGAACACGAGATACTTGGAATCAGCATCGAGTCTCTGCGAGAATCGCTCGAGGTCGATGTCGAAATACTCCGACCCGCCCGAAAAGCCGCTTGTCTGGTCACCCGAAAACGCGATTGCATCGGACTGCATTCCGTCCATGGTGCGCCACGAGTATTCCAATCCCATGCATCCGTCACTGAGCTCTATGCACGACAGATCGACGTCGTTGACTTTTTCCCAATAAGTGAACGCCCGCACCTTCTTTCCAGCGGGAAGGGGAATACGAGTCCCGCACGGCAACGTTCCGAAACCGCCCATCGATGCGCCTTCCTGCAAGGGCAGCGCCACATTGCGCAGCGCGTCATCGACATAGACCTTACCAAGCGTTCCTTTGCAGACACCCTCAAGTTGCTTGCTCAACCACCCGACAACGCGTTGTACGATCTCGTCGGGCAGAATCGTTCTACGACGGCGACGTTCCTCATCGGTTTCACGATGCGCATACAGCCTACCGTATTTCACGAATGCGAATACGCGCTTTCCGCTATCGCCGATTGCGTAGCGAAGCGTCCCGTATCTGATGAGCAATTGCACAAGGATTATCTTGTTGCGCGTCGCGCATCTATCCAGCACATACGCCACATCCTCATCTATGCGGCTTGCGATATGAGCCGTCATTTCGCCAGAAGCACCCGCACATTCCTCGGTCAGCGTTGCATCCCTCTCGATGCGGCTGAGCAGAAGATCCAAATGGCGTATTACGGCTCCAGGTCCCTTGCCCTCGAATAGCACATCCGCAGCGCCGCGTACATCGCCTGCAGCCAGACGTGCCTCCATGGCAGAATAGACAGACTTTCGCTCCTTCGTCCTCATTGCTTTGCAAAAGTCCGCTGCTTCCGGACATTTTGGCCGATAATGCAGGTGATGAAGCAAGCCGTTCCATGCGCGCTTTTTCTCAAGGCAGGCGGCCGTGTCGACTCCCCCGCGTTCGAAGAGGGCATCTATCACCGAGGTAACGAGCTTTCGACAGTAGTTGTTCAGATTGATCTTGCGGATCGTCTCCCCGTTGGCGTGGTAGTTGATCTCCAGTAGCCATTCCACCAGGCGAATTATATCGGGCATCTCGATGAAACGCGCAAGCTGCGGTTCGCCCAAATCGAGAATCAGACGAATGGCGGTATCTTTGCATGCGCATTTTTCTACCATGTAATCGGGATGCTCATCGAGATATACCATGAGCACATGGTAATTCGCATCGCTGAGCGATCGCGTACTGGCAAGGAATCCCTCCGCCATACGCAAAAGCATCTCTTCGGCCGCATCGTTCTCGATGATAGCGAAATCTTTTGACTCGACGCCTTCCGCGAAGGCGGCTCGCTCGTAGTTCTGCTCGAAGAGCGATCGGCCCGCCTCCAAGAAATCGCCGAGCCCGTACGTACGGAAATAGTGGAGGAATTGGTCGAACGCGAGCACGGCTGGGCTCAGTTCGCGCACCGTGTTGGGAAATC
>CAYOBD010000025.1:3366-15252 GCA_964402005.1 uncultured Eggerthellaceae bacterium | reverse complement strand
GATGAAGCCCGATCGAAGGCTCGTCGAGCACGTAGAGCACACCGGTCGTGCGGTTGCGCACGGCGCGTGTGAGCTGCACACGCTGCCGCTCGCCAGTCGAAAGCGTGGCCGAAGCGCGGTCGAGCGCAAGATAGCCCAACCCCAGCTGCTGCAGACGCTCGATGGGCTCGGCCATGCCGGCAAGAATCGAGCGCGCCATCGGCTGCAGCTCGGCAGGCAGACTGGGTTCGACCGTCGGCACCCAGGCAGCGAGCTCATCGAGCGTCATCGCCGTCGCCTGCGCCAAATTGATGCCGCACAGCAGCGTCGAGCGCACCTTCGCGGAAAGGCGCGTGCCGGCGCAATCGGGGCACGGACCCTCCGTCAGGAACTTCGCCACGCGCGCAAGGCCCTTTTCGTCCTTCACTTTCGAAAGCGCATTTTCCACGGTGTAGACAGCATTGAAGTACGTGAAATCCATCTCTCCGGCCACGCCGGTTTTCTCGTTGTAGTACAGAATGTGCTTCTTCTCGGCGGGACCGTTATAAACGATGTCGCGCTCTTCGTCTGTGAGCTCGCTAAACGGCACATCGGTGCGTACGCCCATCTCACGGCAGATGTCTTTCATGAGCGACCACATCAGGCTGCCCCACACGACTACGGCGCCCTCGTCAATCGTCTTCGACTCGTCAGGCACAAGCGTCGAGCGATCCACGGTGCGCACGACACCCGTGCCCGAACACGCGGGACAGGCGCCTTCGCTGTTGAACGCCATGGCTTCAGCGCCGGGTCCGTAGAACGACTCGCCGCACTCAGGACAGACGAGAGGCCGCTCGAGCGCCACATTCATGCTCGGCGGAACATGGTGCCCGTTCGGACAGGTATGGCTGCCCAACCTGCTGAATGCCAAACGCAGATAATTCAGAAGCTCGGTGGAGGTACCGAATGTGGAGCGCACGTCAGGCACACCCGGGCGCTGGCGCAATGCAAGCGCCGCCGGCACATGCAGCACCTCATCGACATCGGCGCGCGTCGCCTGCGCGATGCGCCGCCGCGTGTAGGTCGAAAGCGCTTCGAGATAGCGGCGCGACCCCTCGGCGTACAGCACGCCGAGCGCAAGCGAGGACTTGCCTGACCCCGACACGCCCGCAATGCCCACACGCTCGCCCAGCGGGATATCGACATCGATGCCTTTGAGATTGTGCACGCGCGCTCCGCGCACGCTTATGCGATCCGGTTGCTCCATGCGTGCGATTATAGCCGAACGAGCATCGCTGCTCCCCTGCCTCGCTTGAAAGCAACCTTAGTGGCCGCTGCTCACGATGGCGTTCACGACGATGGTGGTCACGATGATGCTGATCAAAATGAGCATCAGCTCCTCGACGACCGCCTGGGCAACGGCATTGGTGGTGCTGGCCGCCGATGAGGAACTGCCTGCCTGGCGATCTTCCAGCACGAGTGTAGCGGCGAACATGCGGCGCATGCTTGCACCGACGCCAAGCGGCCCGTAACCCTTCTGATGCCTCAGCCAGTCGTCTACCTCTCCGATTTCGGCGACGATCCCCGCGCGATCCGCGTCCAAATCGGCAAAGGCCGCGTAGATAACGGCCGCCTTGTCCTTCGAGGTCTTGCGCCCCGCCTCCTTGCAAGCTTCGAACAGGGCGAAGTAATCCGCGACTTTCTGTGCGGGCGGCTTGTCGGAAAGCGCGAGCACCATCGCGACCGCCTGCGGAACATCGGAACCCTTCCAGAAGCCGTCCTTCACCATGAGATAGAGCTCTTCGGCCTCAGCAGCTGCCCGATCGGGGTCCTTGCCAGCCATGATCATAAGCGCAATCAACGCCATATCCTCTTCTCCGGTGAAAAAGGGATGGCTCTGCTTGATCTTCGCATATGCCTCGCGTGTCTTGTCGACGACTTCATCGACCTTCTCCGCCGGGCAGTTCTCGTAGATGGTCGTCGCGGCCATAGCCACCAACTCCCCGGGAAGCAAGAAGCTGCCCTTCAGACGTTGGTAGATGCCCAGGACGTTGTCGATGTAGGTTTCCGGATTGTCGGCAAGCGCCATTTTGATCAAGACCAGATACTGCATGTAGCCACGGAAGCTCGAGAATATGCCGACCCTCTCCTTAAGGATCTGCTTGCATCTCGCTATGCGCTCCGTATCCACCGGACGTCCTGCGTTGGCGAACGTTATCCCGCCGAGCTTGATCATCTCTTCAAGCTGGAGCATATGCCCCTTGCGCAACATCTCCTCGTTGCGGATCTGCGTCTCGCACCTCTGTCGTAGCGTTGCCCTCATCTCTGCCCCCTTTGAGACATACCACTTGCTTTATGGCAATTAATTCTATCAAATGAAAAACATGGGGAGCACACGTCGAGCAGCTTACGTGATCCAGTTGCTCAACGGACGGGATTATAGCCGACGGAGACCTTCACATCGCCTTAATCAGCACCCACGCCGAAACCAGTGAAGTATACTGGAATTGACGTCGCCGAAACCAGCGATCATGGAAAGGAAGCTACTATGACTAAATCGAAGATTTTGGCACTCGCTGCGTGCGCAGCCCTTGCAGCGACGCTCGGTCTGGCAGCTTGCGGAAACTCGGGATCGGGCAGCACGGAAACCAGCGCGACGGTCGACCAGGCTGCTGAGAATACGAGCGCAGCGGCTGGCGAAGCCTCAATGGCCGGAGAAGCAGGCGAGACCGTAGCAGGAGCCGGCGAAACCTCGCCGAACGTCAAACCAGCTGCCGACAGAATCTCGCAAGAGGTCCTCGAGAAACTGACCGGCTACACTGGCACGACCGAAGACGGCAAATGGGCTGTTTGGTACGCTGAGTCACCTGACCTGGGTAAAGGCGAAGCCGTAGGTGTCATCGTCATCAAAGATGCCGACGACAAATACAGGCGCTATGTCGGCGCAGCTGAATCCAACAAAGACGGCAAAGCGGCTATCACCGATGAGAAGAGCGGCGAAGCTTTCAAGTTCATCATCGCGGACAAGAACGGCAAGAACGTAACACTCGATCTGGGGAAAGATATCGGCACCGTGAAGCTCGCCCCTGCCGAGATGAAGGCCATTCTCGAGATCCTCGAGAAAGCTGGCGATGAAAGTCCGCAAATCACCCAGGAAGCCATTGAGGCCTTGAAAGGCTACTCCGGCGTAAATGAGGACGGCGAGTTGGCAATTTGGTACGCTGAATCGCCTGATTTGGGCAAAGGCAAAACCGTAGGCGTCATGGTCATCAAAGACGAGAACGACAATGTCACACGTTACGTCGGAATCGCAGAGACGGCCGACGGCGGCAAGGTCGCGATCGCTGACGAGATGAGCGGCGAGACCATTAAGTTCGCTGTCGTCTCCAAGGATGCCAACGGCATGACAATCGATCTTGGCGAAGCAGGCGGCATCGTTGAACTCGTCCCCGTCGAGATGAGCGTCGTTCTTGAAGAACTCGGCCAACCGGGCGAGGGAGGCCCTGAGGGCCCAGGCGGCGAAGGTGGACCCGAAGGGCCAGGGCCTGAAGGACCAGGGCCTGAGGGACCGGGACCCGAGGGACCGCCGGAGCCTTAAGTCTGGCACTTCAGTTAGCGGCTGAACCAAAAATGGCCGGTTACCCTTAGGGTAACCGGCCATTTTACCTAGTCAGCCACACCCATGTACTCCTCGAACGTGATGCCGGAATCCATGATCTCCTTGGCAATCACGGGATCATCGATATAGCGGATATGCCACACTTCTGGAGAATAGCCTGTGATGTCCTCCTTGCCCGGGAGGTAGCGCAGGATGAACCCATGCTCGGCTAGCTTCGCATGGATCTTCTCCCAGATCTCGGGGTACCGCTCCATATCCTCATTCTCGTCGACTTCTTTGCCGTCGATGATCAGATACAGATCGAGCGCCAGACCCGACTCATGCTCGGAACAGCCGGGCAGTGCCACATGCGTCCTTGTGTATTCTTCGCCGTATTGCTCGTTGAAATCATCGATGATGCGCTGCTGGTCCGCAGCGGTGCGGTAGGCGGAATCAAGATCGATGTACACACCTTCCTGCTCAAGATCGGCCTTGAGTGCCAAATAGGCATCATAGGCCTTCTGCTCGACCACGACATCCCCGCCTTCCGAGTTCTGCATGGTCACGATGTGGGATTGGAGCATCTCCTCCCAGCCCGCTGGCAGCGCGTGCTGTTTGTTGACCAGCACCATATAGTCGACCGCGGTGATGGCGGGTGCGGCGCTGGTCTCGGCCTGCGCGCTTGACGGCTCGACCGATGCGCTGGCCTCAGCCGGTGCACTCGACTCGACCGGTGCCGCCGATGTCGCATCGGACGTATCCGCGCCCTGCTGTCCGCCGCCGCAGCCAGCCAGAGCGAATGCGCCCGCAATCAGCACCCCGACTGCTGCACTTATCAAAATTCCCTTCGGTTTTCTACGTCGCATGGGGCTCTCCATCCTTCCTCGTTTATGCTCTATCCAATGAAAGAGCGCGACTCCCCTTCTGCGTGCCTTAGAATGCACTCGCGTAAATGGCAACCACATCATCTCGCGTGAGCTTGCGGAAAGCGCCGAACGGCTCGCCCTTGACGGCAATCACCTCATCAGCGAGGCGGTTTACGTCGTCCGGCGTCAATTCGAACTCGCCGAGCGTCGACGGCATGCCGATTAAAACGAAGAACGCCGCCAACTCGTCGATGGCAGCCTCAACCGCCCAACGCACTGCCGTTTCCTCGTCTTCATAGCCCTCATCGCCTGGACGCACAGGCTCGATGCCGAACACCTCACGCGCGAATAGCAAAAACCGCTCCGGATCGGTCGGCCACACGTAACGCATCCACGCTGGCAGAATCACGGCCAATCCGGCACCGTGCGTAATGCGCGGGTCGATCGCACTCAAGGCGTGCTCGAGCGCGTGGCTCTCCCAACCGCCCGCGCGCGCCGTCGGTGTAAGGGTGCGTCCCACGCCGGCCAAACCGTTGTGCGCAAGCGTGCCCGCCCACATGATGTTTGCGCGCGCATCGATGTCATCGGGGTTATCCAGCACGCGCTGCGCCAGCTCCATCAGCGATCGGATCAGGCTGTATGCGATGCCATCCGTAACGGGAACATCGCCGACACCCGAGAAGCTGCGTTCGCAGATATGCGCGATCATGTCGGAGATGCCAGATGCCGTCTGATACGCCGGCAGCGAGCAGGTAACACGCGGATCCATGAATGCGATGCGCGGGCGAAACGCCTCGCCGTTCGTGCCTTTCTTCGTACCCAGCTCGTCGTTGCTGATCACGCAGCTGCTCGAACCTTCGCTGCCTGCAGCAGGAATCGTCAGCACGGCGCAGATGGGCAAGCAACGCTCCACCTTCGCCTTTCCGCTGAAGAAATCCCATACGTCACCGTCGTGCAGGGTGCCGAATCCGATGGCTTTGGCCGCATCGATCGCACTGCCGCCACCGATGGCCAGCACAACATCGACTTGCTGCTCACGCGCCTGCGCGATGCCTGCACGCACGAAGGAGACCTCGGGGTTCGGACGCACGCCGCCGCATTCTGCGAAGGCGATACCTGCCTCGGCGAGAGATTCTTCCACTTGCTCAAGCAAACCGCTGCGCACCGCCGATCCCTGGCCGTACACGATCATCGCGCGCCCCCAGCCCGCCGCCGCCAGCTCAGCGCCGACGCAAGATGCCGCACCTTCGCCGAATACATACTTCGTCGGCGCTTGCCATACGAATGGATTCATCTTCGTCTCCTCTCGACGCATCAGGCGGGAGCAGCCCTTGCGGTCCACTCCCGCCCCAATTCCAATCGACGCTTATACCGCTACGGCAGGTATTTCTCCACCGAATGCGCCATGGCCTGCAAGTTTTCCAGCGTGGCGTTGAACGGCGAGTCGCAGCCCGAGCACATCAGATAACCGGCTGGGCCCACTTCGGTGATCAGACGCTTGCAGTAGGCGTCGACCTCCTCAGGCGTGCCGAAAGGACTCTGCATGGCACTCGGCACGTCGCCCATGATAGCCATATGGTCGCCGATGATCTCGCGTGCGCGGAAGATGTCGGTCATGCCATCAAGCGCCATGATGGCCTTATGGCGCGGAATGTCCTTGAACCAGTGGATGCCGTTGTCCCAGTTGGAGTCCATATGGAAGATGGGGATGACGTCGTAATCGATGCACAGCTGGGCGATCTCGCGGAAGTACTGCCAGCTGAAACGCTCGAACATTTCGGGATTCAGCATGTCGGGCGTGCCGCGCCAGCCGCCGATCCACACGCCTGTGGGCTTCGCGGCCGGGTTCTGGAAGAGCGCCTCCCAATCGGCCAGGTTTTCGTTCTGCACGAGGCGGAACACCTCGTCGAGCTTTTCAGGCATATCCCAAATATCGTCCATGAAGAAATTCATGAGCATGCGCCCGCCGCAGAACTTCTCCATGGGCGGATCGCATGCCGCACCGTTGATGTTGGGGATGCCCGCATCGATGAAGCGCTGCTCCGCAATGGGGGCGTACTCGATGAAGTCGAGCGCTTGCGAAATCGGATCGCCCAAACGCTCCTTGAACACCATATCGAGCCAGGGCTTGTAGCCCATCTCCAGGATCAGGTCGTAGTCGTCCTGTGTGACGGTTTCCTTCTCGTCCATCTGCCACAACTCGTTGTCGGGCAGATCGACGCCGGGGATCTTCGCCTTACCCAGCCACGCCATCGACAGCAGCTGCGGCTTGAAGATGGTGGCCTGCGCTGCGTCGGCAAGGTCGCCTGCGTACTTGCGAATGCCCTCGATGTTGGTCGTGCAGCACAGCTCCATGTCGCTGATATAGTCGGCCACGGTTACGCCCATGATGGCGGCATTCACCGCTGAGCCCGATGCCACAAACGGCACACGATCGATGATCTCGAAATCGATCGCCGCCTTAATGCGTTCCAGATGCTCATCATATGCTGCATTGATCATAGTCTCTCCCCTTCCGCTATTCGATTCCCCATAACGTCTATCAGTATAAACCGAGCGCCCGCAAAGCTTGCGGGCGCTCGTCCAAACGGAGCCATGACACGGAAATCGGACGCGCTAAGAGTGACGCAATCTGCTGCAGCTTCGCGCAATTTGGCGCAATCCTGCTGCAGCTTTGCGCCGCCTCCCAGCGCAATCGGGAAGCAGTGCTATTTTGCTTCAACCAGCGTGATTTCGAACGTCAGATCCTTGCCTGCCAACTCGTGGTTCATATCCAGCTTCGCGACCTGGTCATTCACTTCCAGAACCTTGACAGGCTGCGGACGTCCGCCCATGCCCTGGACGTGGATCGTCTTGCCCACGGGCAGGTCCTTGGCATCAATGATGACCATCACCTGGTTGCCCACCGGCACGCTTTGCACCGCGCGCTCGTCCCATTCGCCGTACGCCTCAGCGGCAGGGATGCGCACCGTCTTCGTCTCGCCGACCTCCATGTCCACGACAGCCTTATCGAAACCGGGAATCATCTGGCCTGCCATGCACGTGAATGCCAGTGGCTCGCCACGCCCGATCGATGAATCGAATTCAGTGCCGTCATCCAGCGTGCCCACGTAATGCGTCTTCACGCGCTTGCCGGTGTTGTCTGCCATATCTGTATCCTCCTTGCGTTCGGTTTGATAGCTCGTGCCTTCAACACGCGTGCTATTGTAGCGCGCAATGAGCGGTCCACCGCCTTTGAGATGATGGCCGGCGGCAACCAAGCACCCCACTGCACTTCTGAGGTTCGGGCTTGCTCTTTACGAAACCTTCGATGGATAGCCTGCGCCTGTGCCCGACCCCGACCCCGACCCCGATCCCGGCCCCGGGGCGGCGATATACAAATTCGCGTCGGGCATCGATAGTACCTGGCAAAAGGGAAGCAACAAGCCTTGCACTTTCACACTGAAACGGACCACGAACGACGAAACCTCCTTCGGGCATTTCATAGGTATCCTCATCGACGATAAGGAAGTTGACCCGGAAAACTACGCGGCATCGCCGGGCAGCGTCATCATCGAGCCGAAGCCCGCATTCCTGGAGACTCTTTCGCCTGGCTGGCATACGATTACGGCGCTCTTCGATGATAGTTTCAATGTCTCTACGCGTTTCGAAATCGCCGCGGAGTCCTCGAACGACGACGACCCGAACGACCCTTCGGCGGATCCGAGCGATCCTTCGATGGACCCGAACGATCCTTCAGCAAAACCCAACGGCGCTTCAGCAAAGCCGAGCAGTCCTTCAGCAAAACCAACCAGCTCTTCAGCAAAAGCCACCCCAACGACCGGGGACGAAACTCCCGCCGTCTTCCTTGCCATACTGGCCCTTGTTGCAGGAGGGATGCTTCTGCTCGCAACCAAGAAGCACCGCGAACAATAGCGCAACTATACGCCAAGCGGCAGCGCACCGAAGCGCTGATGCGACAACCCTAATCCAGCCACAACAGCGGCGATGATGTGTTTCACCTAAAATGAACCTTTGAGGTTTCATTCGAGCCCATCGGAGCCGAAAAGGAGAACGGGATGAGGCGCACATCGTTTTGCGACGGATGGGAGTTTTCGCGCGACAACGGCGCATTCGAGGCAATCGTCGTACCCCATGACGCGATGCTGGGCAACAGGCGTGGGCCCGATGCGGCGTCAGGCAGCGCAAGCGGGTACTTCTTCGGCGCCGACTATCTGTATCACAAGACATTCGAACTGACGGACGAGCAGGTAGCCGGTGCGCTGCTGTTGGAATTCGAAGGCGTCTACCGCAATGCCGGCATCCTGGTGAACGGGCATGAGGTCGAAGCACCTCCGTACGGGTTCCTGCCTTTCTTCATCGATATCGCTCCGTACGTGCACGCGGGCGAAAACACGATCGAGGTTGCCTGCAGCAATGCCGACCAACCTGATTGCCGCTGGTATTCGGGCGGAGGCATCCATCGGCCCGTATGGCTTTGGGAAGGCGGTGCTGCACGCATCATGCCGCAGGGCGTGCGCGTCACCACGCTTTCGCACTCCCCTGCCGTCGTACGCGTGGACGTGGAATTCGCAGGCGAATGCGAAAGCGTCCGCATCGCGATCGAAGACGAGAGCGGCGGCCAGGTTGCAGAGGAAAAGACAACGACAGGGCGGTCGCCCGATGGGAAGCAGACAGCGCACGCAGAATTCGCCATCCCAAACGCGTGTCTGTGGAGCGCAGAGACGCCGCATTTGTATCGCTGCATCGTCGAGCTGCTCGATCGCCCGCGCACCGGCGGCAAGCATGCGGCGTGGGAAAACGCAGATGCTGCGCCTTCTCGCCCCATCTTGGACACAGCCGAAGCGATGTTCGGCATCCGCACGCTGGAGTGGGATTCGCGCGGTCTGTCCGTGAACGGATGCGAGACGCTTCTGCGCGGCGGATGCATCCATTGCGACAACGGCATCCTCGGGGCGGCATCGTTTCCGGAAAGCGAGTGGCGACGCATAGCGCTGCTGAAGGCGGCGGGTTTCAATGCCGTGCGCATCGCGCACAACCCGGCGCCCGCAGCGCTGCTCGATGCGTGCGATCGCATCGGCATGTACGTGATGGAGGAAACCTGGGATACGTGGTACACGCCGAAGAGCCGTTTCGACTATTCCGGGCATTTCCTCGATCGATGCGATGCGGACCTGCGCACGATTGCTGCGCGCGACTACAACCACCCGAGCGTCATCATGTACTCGATCGGCAACGAAGTTGCCGACCCCATCGCGCCCGAAGGCGTGGCGCTCGAACGCTCGCTTGTGAAGCTGCTGCATGCGCTCGATCCCACGCGCCCCGTGACATGCGGACTCAACCTGGCCATGATGGTGATGGAACGCGCTGGGCGCGACTGGTACGGCAACGCCGAAGGCGTCTCCGAACAGGTGGGCGCGACGGGCGCTCCACGCGGCAGCCTGCTGTTCAACCTGGCCGCGCAGGCCGCAGGCACGAGCATGACCTGGCTTTCGCGCGCCCCGGGTGCCGATGCGCTCGTGTCACCCGCGCTCGACGCGCTCGACATCGCAGGCTACAACTACGCATCGGCGCGCTATGCGCTCGATGCGCGCAAGCACCCTGAGCGCATCATCGTGGGCAGCGAGACGTTCCCGCACGAGCTTGCGCGCAACTGGCGCTTGGTGGAGAGCATCCCGACGCTTATCGGCGACTTCATGTGGGCAGCCTGGGACTACCTGGGCGAAGCTGGTGCGGGAGCCTGGGCATATACCCCCGAGGAGGCTGGATTCGTCAAACCCTGGCCCTGGCTTCTGGCGGGTTCTGGCGCCATAGACATCCTCGGGCACCCCGGTGCCCCTGCCGCACTCGCCGGCGCCGTATGGGATGCGCTGGAAGGTCCTTCCATACAGGTGCGACCTGTGAACCGCATGCGCGGACGCACGTACAAGGCTACCTGGCGCGGCACCGATGCGATTCCGAGCTGGTCGTGGTACGGCTGCGCAGGCGAACACGCAGAAGTGGAGGTTTACGACGCGCATGCCCACGCCGTTCGGCTCGAGCTGAACGGCCGCGCGATCGGCCATTCCTGCGTTTGCAGCCACGTCGCGCGGCTCTGCTTGGACTACGAACCGGGCACGCTCGAAGCGATAGCGCTTGATGAACATGGCTATGAGCTCGGTCGCAGCCGTCTGGTATCCGCCCAGCCACCTTTCCATGTGGAAGTTCGCCCCGAGAAAGAAAGCGTGCCTGCAGGCGGCATCGCCTATGTGAAAGTTACCATCGTCGGTGCGAACGGCCAGGTAGAATCCAACTTCGACGAAACGCTGACCTGCACGGTCGAAGGCGGCGAGCTGCTCGCCTTCGGAAGCGCACAGCCCGCGCCGACCGAGAGCTACCTGGACGGACGCTTCACCGCCTATCGCGGCTACGCGCAAGCCATCGTGCACCGCACAGATCCGGGCAGCGCCACGCTCACCGTACGCGGCACCACCTTGGCCCCCGCAACCGTCGAGGTTCCCTTCGATTAAAGCGCCAAATGAATCATTGGGGAGACTCCCCAATGATTCATCAGCAAATCTTTGCGGAGACTCCTCTTGGTGAATCATTGGGGAGTCTCCCCGTTGATTCACCGATGACTCTTTGGGGAGTATCCCTTATGATTCATTCCTGAAAGGAGCGAGTGATGTTGAACGGATTCTCGCGAACAGAGCTGTTGCTCGGCGAAGACGCCATGCAGGCGCTTGCGCGGGCACATGTGGCCGTATTCGGCATCGGCGGCGTCGGCGGACATGCGACCGAGGCTCTGGCGCGCTGCGGCGTGGGGGCACTCACGCTGGTCGACCACGATAAGGTGAGCCCCACGAATCTGAACCGCCAGATCGTCGCCCTCACTTCCACCATCGGGCGCTACAAAGCCGAGGCTATGGCCGAACGCATCGCCGACATCAATCCGAATTGCCACGTGGCCGCACGCGTATGCTTCTATCTGCCTGACACGGCTGACGAGATCGACTTGGCGCAGTTCGACTACATCGTAGATGCCGTCGACAACGTGACCGCCAAGTTGCTGCTGGCCGAACGCACGCAGGTAGCAGGCGTGCCTATCATCTCCAGCATGGGGACTGCGAACAAGCTCGACCCGACCCTGCTGCGCGTGACTGACATCAACAAGACCGAGAATTGCCCACTCGCGCGAATCATCCGCAAGGAATGCCGCAAGCGCGGCATCCGCAAGCTGAAAGTGGTGTATTCGCCCGAAGACGCCCAGCCGCCAAGCGCAGAAGCACAAGCCGTCTACCTGGCTGAAGCCGCCGCAGGCGATCCCGCCGCATGCGACAAGTTCGGCCGCGCCGGCGTACCTGGCACCGTGCCGTTCGTCCCGGCAGCTGCAGGCCTCTTGCTAGCCAGCGAAGTGGTGAAAGACCTGGTTACTCCAAAAGAGTAACCTCGTTGCTGCGACTTGAGACCCGCAAACGCAACCCT
>CAYOBD010000025.1:0-3266 GCA_964402005.1 uncultured Eggerthellaceae bacterium | reverse complement strand
CAGCAAACCGGAATCCGCTATGGAACCTATTCGCCCGAATCGCCCGTGCGCGCACCGTCGTCTATTCCCGCGATGAAAACGTCAGGCTTCTCGAAGTGGATATCGTGGCCCGAGTCGATTTCCTGGTATGCGCAATCCCCGATGCAGCTCCTCACGCGCGCTGCATCATCGTCGGTTGTGGCTGCATAAAGCACACCATCATCCCCATAGCGCGTGGTGGTTTTAAGGTACACGGTCGGACACTTTATAGCGCGAAGCATGGCCTCCTGGTCAATACCCTCCATCCAGCTTCCGGTATAGAACGCATCGCCGAATCGCGGGTCGTAGTCATTCATGAAATACATGCCGCGCGTCCAGGATCGCGGAACCCAAGCGTTCACCACATGTTCGCCCGGATGTTCGGCGCACCATTCGGCGGTCTGCTCGGCAAGCATCGACTGCAGACCGCCGAACATTGCGAATAGGTAGCTATGCGATGCATACCAAGCTGGATAGGCGACCACCTCGGTTTGCTGCAGGAACGAATGCGCAACCGTATAGCCGTCGTACCAAGCGAACGTGCCTTTCCCCTCTTGCGCCTCTTCGGGCGTCACGCGGAACAGAGGCGGATCTTCAAGAACGCATGCAGCCACGTTTTGCAAGTCGTTTGCTGCGATATAGGCAGCGATCACGCCGCCTGACGAATGGCCGGAAACGATATAGGAACCCCCGATGGCCTCATGAGCGAATGCGATGAGCGCATCGCCGTTCGCTTTGCATGAATAAAGCGACGGATCATGCTCGGATTCGCCATGCCCGAAGCAGTCGACGGCAAACACGTGGTATCGCCCAGCCAACTGCGGCAGAACGCTGGCATAATCCTCCCATTCCATGCCCTGGCCGTGCACGAGCATCAAAGCAGGGCCGTTATCCGGTCCTTCGGCATAGTTGATAGTCGATCCGTTGACAACCACCTGCTTCTCGACGAGACCTGCATCGATTGCACGTTCTATCGTGCGCTCATCGCCGTGCAGGTTGTCATCGCGGTAAACGAAGATGGCTATCACAGCCACAGCCGCGAGCGCACCGAGCACGATTGCGATAATCTTGCCGACTTTACGCTTTCTTGTCTTGCTTTTCTTGGCAGATTTCATCGACGCTCCTTTGCATAATGCTCATAGCAGCCGTCATGCCAGCCATGAAAACCGATTCTGTGCAAAGCGCTATGCCCTTACCGTCCTCGCCGAGAACGACGAGCTTATCGCCGGGTTGCATGCCGAAAATATCACGTGCCTCTTTGGGGATGACGATTTGACCGCGCTCGCCGACCTTGACGCTACCAAACAGGTGCTTGCCCCGAGGCGGCACTCCGAGGTTCGTACGCTCGGAATCGAAGTTCACGAGTGCGTCAACCGTGCAGCCAAAAGCATTGG
This sequence comes from uncultured Eggerthellaceae bacterium, assembly GCA_964402005.1. Taxonomy (GTDB): domain Bacteria; phylum Actinomycetota; class Coriobacteriia; order Coriobacteriales; family Eggerthellaceae; genus CAYOBD01. The sequence continues at coordinate 1,854 of CAYOBD010000025.1, read as the reverse complement.
CGAGAGCAGCGGCATGCTCAAGGTCGGGCGAAGTTTCCTCCGATTCCCACTTCGCCACTGTCTGGCGCGACACGCCCACAGCATGCGCGAGCTGTTCTTGCGTGAACCCGAGCGTCTGGCGCGTCGTCTGGATGTTCGCCCCTATGCCCATCTATTCTGCCTCGAAGATCAGATCGAACTCCACGACCTTTCCCGACGGGCCCTGCGTCGCAGGGAACCATCCCACGTAGCGCTTGCCTTCTGAGGCCATCTTGTCGATGATTTCGCGGTGACTGTCCATGTCGGCGTTCTTCGCGTAGTTGTTCTTGTCCAGCTTCACCCGTACGTATTCGTAGCGCATCCGTCGTCTCCTTTCATACAATTCATATTTCCCATGAAATCGTAACGCTCGTTGAATGACCATACCATCAACTAAACGCGGCATTTCTTCGATTGATATGTCAAGTTATGTTTACATTGAAACCACCCCAAAAGAAGTTGGACTGGAAACTTTTGCTTCCAGTCCAACTGTCGGGGTCAGTTCAGTCGCCCTTCTGGCCCCTTTCGAAGGGCATTGCCCTCCGATTCCTTCTTGCCTCCAATACGCGCAACTTTCAATATGCTCAGTTTCTAATACGCGTAGCGCTCCAGGTTTGCCTTCAGCTTCTCGACAAACTTGGTGGCAATCGCGGACAGCTCGATACCCTTCTTCACGATGTAACCCAGATGCAGCTTCACGTCGGTGTCGAGGCGCACGGTGGCCAAACCTTTGCCGTCGGATATGCCCACGAGGATGCCGCTGGTAACGGTGTAGCCATTGAGCGCAGCGATCAGCTCGGACAGCGAGGCGCGGTCGGTGGTCGCGATGACCTTGCGGCGGCGCACGTCAGCCAGCGCCTCCTCGGCATAGGCAATCGGCGAACCAGGTTCCTGCTCGAAATAGATGTAGGGATAATCCTCCAGCTGCTCGAGCGTCAGACTCTCAGCATTCACGAGCGGATGGCTCGCAGGCAGCGCGACACGCGGTGTCGACTGGATGAGCTCGACGAACTCGACGCCTGCCCAGGCAAAAGCCTCCTCCATCGCCTCGGCCGTGCGCGTTGTCTTCACCAGCACGCCCAAATCGCTTTCGCCGTAAGCAACGTCGGTAATCACATCGCGAGTCGTGCGGTCGCGCAGCGCATATTCGTATTCGTCCCCGCCTTCGGAAAGCACGACCGACGCAAACGCTTGAACATCGAACAGATAGTGCTGGCCGGATACAGCAAGTCTCGCCGTCATGTTAGTCCTCCTTCTTCGCGGCATGCTCCTGAGCCTCGCGCATGACCTCCTGCGCCTCTGCGGTGGAGGTGCGCTCATCGATAAAACGCTTCACCTTGTGCTCACCGGATGCACCGAGCTTATCGGTGTCGAACACGATTACACGCGCAGGGCGCACGCCCGTGTGCGTCTTCAGCTCGTTTTCCACGCGTGCGGAAATCTCATCGAACGGCTCGTTGCTGCCGAACACGCGCTCGACGCTCACCTCGTATTTCGTTGTGTGGTTCTCGTCGTAGGCACGGATGCGGTATTCGCCCGATAGGCCCTTGTCCTGGCGCACGATGTATTCGATATCGCTCGGGAACACGTTGACGGCGGACACGATGAACATCTCATCCTTGCGCCCGCTGATGTAGATGCGCGTATGCGTGCGTCCGCACTGGCATTTCTCACGATTCACCCAACCGATGTCGCCGGAGCGGAAGCGGATCATCGGGCGGGAACGCTTGGTCAGCGTCGTGTAAACGATTTCGCCCTTCTCGCCGTCGGGCAGCACTTTGCCCGTGACCGGGTCGATGATCTCGACAAGGATCTGGTCTTCGATGATGTGCAGGC
>CAYOBD010000024.1:0-15305 GCA_964402005.1 uncultured Eggerthellaceae bacterium | reverse complement strand
GTGTGGGGCGTGCGCGGCAACTTCGACGACTGCCAGACAGGCGCGAAGAACGTGTTCGCCGATGAGGCATTCGCCCAGCGCCTACACGACAACTACCGCATCGCGCTGTCGAGCGCGAACTCGATCAACTGGGGGCGGCTCATGCCGCAGATCGCCTACTATGTGTCGGCATATGCCCAGATGGTTGCTGCGGGCGCCGTCGAACGCGGCGATGAAATCGACGTCTGCGTGCCCACTGGCAACTTCGGGAATATTCTGGCGGCATACTACGCGCGCCGTATGGGCACGCCCATCCGGCGTCTGCTGTGCGCAAGCAATGAGAATCGCGTGCTCACGGACTTCATCAATACCGGCGCCTACGACATCTCCGACCGCACGTTCGTAAAGACGCCATCGCCTTCGATGGACATCCTGGTGTCGTCGAACCTGGAACGACAGCTGTTCGAACTGACGGGACGTAACGCGCAGACTATTCGCGGATGGATGGACGACCTACGTGAAACGCGCGCGTTCCGCGTCGACCGTGAGACGTTTGCAGCCATGCGCGAGCTGTACTGCGCCGACTCGGTGGACAACGAAACCTGCCTTTCGGTAATCCACGAGGTGTTTGACGAGTACGGCTATCTGCTGGATCCGCACACCGCCGTCGCCTACCAGGTCGCACAAAACCTGCGGGAGGCCGACGTGCCCGTGCTGGTTGCCAGCACGGCGCATTGGGCCAAGTTCGGCAACAACGTGTACCGCGCGCTGCACGGCCTGCACCTGGACGATCCGCTGCCCGACGGCGTTGCAGAACTTTCTGGCTGCGCGCTGAATGCGCTGATTGCACAGGAAACTGGGCAGGATGCAACTACGATACCTGCAGGCCTTGCCGAGCTCGACAGCAAGCCCATCCGCTTCACCGAGGTAATCGACGGCATGCCCGACGCCATCGAGGCGGCGGTATGCGCATTCCTGGATCAGCTCAAATAGGCAGCTAACGAAAGCAAAGCTTTTTCTTATACATCAGGCGTATTATTAATTTATTCACCTGATGTATAATCTGTTTATTCATCAGACGTATAATTTACGTATGGAAATAAGGCAGAACGGAGCAAATCATGGCGCGAAAGAAGAAGCGCGAGCTTACCCCGGTAGTTAGGCTTTCCATTGCAAACAGCGCCGATGATAGCGGATCGCTGTTCGGCCCCGGCGTAGCGAGCCTGTGCCTGGGGGTACGTGAGCGGGGATCGCTCAACGCCGCCGCCAAGGACATGAGGATGGCCTACAGCAAGGCTTGGCGCATCGTCAAGGAAACCGAGGCATCTTTGGGCATGCAGCTGCTCAACCGCGATGGCGCCCATGGATCCACGCTGACCGAAGATGGCGACAAGCTGCTGGACACCTACCTTGCCATCGAAAAGCGCCTGAAGAAGGTTGCAAACGACGAGTTCGGTAAGCGTTTCAAATAGCGACGAGCACACCGACCACCAACCACAGAGCCAGAAACGGGGCGAATGCGAAGGCTTCGCCCGCTTCCATGTGCCCGCGTACGCGTTCGATTGCCGCCCATATAGCTGCTGCTGCGAAGCATGCCGCAGACCCAATCGGGGCACCCGGCCCTGTTGCCAACGACAACGCCATCATGCAACGCACATCTCCACCGCCCAGCGACGGCTCTTCCCTGCCCTTGCGACCGTCCACCAGCCAGAGAGCGGTGCGCGATATCAGGTAGAACGCAACCGCCCAGATTGCGCCGACAGCGATGGCGGGAACCCCTCCAGCGCATCCCTGCAATGCAGTGCCCGCAATGGCAAGCAGCCAACAGAGCCCACGTGGGATGATTCGCACTTCATCGTCGCATAGAACGATAAGGGCCATCGCTGCGGAGCACGCCATGCAAGCAGCGTATTCCGCAGCAGGCGCCCATAAGCCTACAGCCATCACAGGGCAAGCGGGACAGTCAGCGATCGGCCGTCTGCTTCGCAGCGCCATTCGACAGAGCCATCGCCCCCCGATACCGCCTGCACAGATATGAGCAATGCCGGCCCACCGCCTGGCGCCGTTGGCCCAACGGGCGTCCGTACAACGGAGGCCGCAGGTTCCTCGTCTGTGAACCGATACAGACAGCCATAGCAAATCTGAGCATCATCGAACGCTCCTGAATGGCAGATCGGACAAGTTTTCATATCGAGCCTCCTTCTTCATTATTCATATGCGTACCTTTGGAGCATGCCTCTTGGAGGCACGTCCCGCCGAGACGCGCCTCCCAAAGCGATGTTCCGCTCACCCATATCCGCTGGCCGACATTGAACCAGGGAGCGCCCTCAGTTGCTTCGCGCTCAAACGTCGCAACCGCATGCCTGCAATGCAGACGCCTCCGCACACCCACATTGCGATGAACCTCGAGGACCGATCCGTCGGCAGAGACGAACGCAACATCGATCGGAAAACGCATTCCAAAGGTATGGATGCTATGGCAGGGCACTAGAACCAGGATCCCCTGCGCAGCACTGCGGCCCAGAAGACCGCGCAGACGTGCCCGTACGGTACACGCAATCGAAACGGGTTCCGCCATGCAAATATCCGCTATGCCAACCTGTTTTCCGAATCCGCTCATTGCGTATCTTCCAATCCGATACAGTCCAGGCGATAGACCACGCTCGTCGCTTCGCCGATTTGGGTGCAGGTAACCAGCATCCAACGCAACTCTCCTTCCCGCTTGACGAAGGTCGCACCGCTCACCCCTTGCAACGGGACGCACGCCCACCCCTTCATTGCAAGGACATCGCATACTGCAGCAAAAGCTATGTCCTCTGGGGAATCCAACGTGCACCCGATCACCATGCCGCTCGTATCGGCATGTTGCTCACGCACGTCGGAAGGAAAGCCCGCTTCTCGCACGAAAACGCCCGGAGGCTGCGCTTCGGCCGTGGCGAGTTCCTCGAGCCGGTCGAGTGCAGCATACGGATCGCCTCCCCATTCAATGGACGACGCATCAAGCCCTATGGACGCAGACGGGAGATCACCCATCGCGTCCACGTCCGCAGGCGAGCCCTGTTCTATTGCCATACACACCGCCGGGAATGCGAAAGCGCATATCCCAACCATGCCTGATGCGCGTAGCAAGCGCACAGTCTGCTGTTTCATCAACTGCTCCTATTCAATCCAGATGAAACGGGTTTCCAGAAAGCCGAGCCCGCTCATATCAGCACCCCTGGCTTATAGGTATCCACGGTGTAGACGACTGTATGCTCCAAATGCGGCAGCGGAACACCGAACACCTGGTCGCGCAAGCCCATGCCGAACAGTGTCGGCCAGAATTCGAGCACCGCAGTGTACTCGTCGAAATCGAGTCCCGTCGCTGCACGGCTGACCGTAACTTGCAGATAAGGTCGATCGAACGCCCGCTCAAGCTCCTGCTCGACCGCTGCGCAGCAGGTATCCGCGTCCTCGCCATATGCGGGAGCGGTCGCATGGATGCGCACCGCCTGACGCGCCAAGCGGTCGAACTGTGCGCACTCTGAAAAGAACAGCACAGCGTTAACGGCAATGGCAGCCACAACGATCAGAACGGGTAGCGTTACTGCCATCTCGACGGTCATCTGGCCGGACTCATTTGCATGGCGCAGCCTCACTCCCATATGCGCACCCCCGTCGTCTGCACATAGAACGATCGAATGCTCGCAAACAGCCCTGTTACGAAATCTATGCCCATCTGCTTTACCGACTCCGGCAACGCGATATTCACGGGAATCGAGGTTCCGTCACTGCCGGTCAACTCGATTTCGGCAACATGAATGGTCCCGTCTGCACTATCGATGGTTGAAAGCACTGACTGCTCGGCACCTGTCAATAGTGATCCGAACAAGTCGGTCGACATCAGGGGATGCTCATATATGGCTTGCTTCAACGCCACTAGCTTTCCACCGAGCGCCCCATCATCTTTTGCGGCGACGTGGGAGCTGTTGACCAAAACGGGCTTGAGAGCTCCGAGCTCGGCAGGCTCGAGACCAACCGCCTCGACTGCATCGCGCAAAGCATCCGCCGCCCATGACCCCAAGCCACTCTCACCGACCAGCGGCAACGCATCTAAGCCGCTTTCAACGGCGCCCGTCAACGCATCTTGTCCTCTGGCGTACACCGTAAGCAGCCATGACCAGCATTCCAAGACGATACCGACCACACCTGATATCGCATCGGCATCGCCAGCCAGCCCGTCGAGCAGCGATGTGATGATTGTTGAACCTTCTTCGGTTCCCTCGTCGACCAGCGTGGATGCAGAAATCGCTGCACGCGGTCCGAGCGTTGCCGACCCGGACACGAATCGCACGCCGAACATGCCCGCAGCATCCGTGCTGCCAGAGTTCACCACCAGCGCAATAGCGCCATAGCGGCCCGGCGGGTCGACGTGGATGCGTTTACCGACGACTGCTCCCATGGCCTCCGTCAGCTCGTCCAAGTATTCGCCGACCTTGTCCTGCACCTCGCGCTTCGGCCCATCGGCACGATGGCGCGCGCTTTCATAGACTGCAGCCTCGCTTGCAACAGCATCGTAATGGTACTCGAAGCCGTTATCGATCGATGTGGATGCCGCAGCAACCGAGCCCATGCTGGCCGCCGTGAACCCGCATACCGGGCATGTGTCGTAGCTGCCCTCTTCCATCTGCTGAATCGATCCCAGTTCGAGCGTCGCCGCTGCCTCGGGGCAGCCAGGCCATGCATGCATCGTGCATATGCCCTCGTCATCTGTCGTAACAGGAAACATAGCGGCGGTGTAGAGGGTGGTCATCCGCATCTCGGCCGTATTCTGCGGTAAGTGGGGGAAGTATGCGTCGAATGACCCATCTGATTCGCGCACATAGCCTTCTGCAAGCTCGCGTTCTGCATAGCGGTAGAAGCGGGCGCGCAGCGATGAGCGCGCTTGCTCGTCCAAAGATGAATCTGCTGGCGCCTCGTTGATTGCCCGGGTGTGGTAATAAGTTTGAGCGCGATCAAGCGCTATCGAAAACGACCACGTATCGATACTGGTGAACAATGGGTTCTGCGAACCCGATAGACCGGCCAGGCTCTGCGCCCGTTCGTACATGCAGTATTCTGGATTGTCGCCGCAATCCCGAGCGAACGCACGCTGCTTCGAGCGGTTGGCCTCCTGAGCGGCTTCCTCGGCCTCTTCGGCTTTTCGCCGAATCTCATCGGCATTCTGCTCGACATCATCCATCAGCTCTTCCTCCTGCGCGTCAGAGGAAACGCCAGCGATGCTTCCACGCGTCGGCACTAGCAAAGCGACGCCCAGGTAAGCCGCCCCGTCCGAATCGACATTGTTCGCCTGCGCTACCGCAGCAGCACATGCTGCAGAAAAATACGGCAAGGCTCGCTGGAGCTTGTCCAACACCTGCATGGCACGTTCCGAAAATGCATCCCGAGCCTGCAAGACCGTACGGCTCGCATTGAAGAGCGCCACCGAAAACGGCGCCGTAAACGGCGTACATAGCGCCGCAATGCCCAGACCGAACACGACTATGCCCGTAAGCGAAAGCGACAACACCACCGCATCGCATAAGCGAACGACCAGCATGTATTCTCCAACTTGGGTCTCGGCCGCCAAGGCGACGGCATCGGCCACATCTTGGACTTCGGCCGCAGCAGAATCAATGCGATACACCTGTGCTGCCGTGAAGATGAGCGACAGCGTAATCAATAGCGCCAACACCATGCCCGTCGTCGTGAACCCCTGCTCGTCGCGCAGCAGACCGCATTCATGCCGCCGCATGCTACCTGCGTCATTCCTCGTCATCGCACCACGCCCCGATCCATCCCGCCGGATCCGCCCCAACGGGAGCCGATGCCACCCAAGCGGGTTGTACCGGCATCGATGCCTCAACCGTCACCTCCAGGTTCCCGCGCCCGTTCGTCAATCCCAACAGGATCGCGGCGCCATCGAACAGCGGCAGCGGATGCACCTCGTTGGTTATGCGCACGGACACCTGATCCGACAACTCATCACCGCTCATATCTATCTGCCATGAGCAACCGCCCGAATGCACATGGAAGCAATCGTGTTGCGGTATAGCGCCCAGCCGATGACGGATGTACGCCTCGCAGCTCCCATCCATGGAGCCGAGGGATGTTCCCTTGGTTGCGAGCAAACGACATCCTTCTGCAGCCGCGGCACCCATGACCATGCGGTCATACAGGATGATTCCCGGCTGAATCAGCAGCAGCATGAGCACAAACAGCACGGGGATGGCAAACGCCGCCTCCAACGTGCCCTGACCCCGCCAATCGCGCTCCCGTATCGTGCGCAGACGCCCCATGGAACCCCCTCTATTCAGAACAAGAAAATGTCGGGCAATGTGGCAAGAGCGACCGCTTGGATGTGGTGCGACGCCACAGCCGCAGCGTGCTCGGGCACCATCCCCTCGCTCAGCGCATGCCAGAGCAGAGCGAGCGCTGCCGTCGCAGCCAAAAATCCGAACGTCACCACAGCGAACTCGACAGTCGCCTGGCCGCAGATGCTGCCATACGCCAACGTCGACCGACGCACGCGCACGAAACGCGCTGCAATCGCAGCACGCAATACATGCGCCACCCTTACAAGCCGCTTATGCCTTCGGCAATGGCATTCCATAGCTCTTGCAAACGCGGACGGAAAACCATAATTGCCAAGATGGCGATTACCACTAACACGCCGACCAGAATGGCGTATTCGGTGGTACCTTGCCCCGCATCTGTCTCCGTCGCCGGATCCATGCGCCTGCGCGTGCGCAGCGCCAAACGCGATTTTGCTGCGGTCCATACGCGCACGCAAGCTCCATCCGCATGTCGCAATGCTTTCTTCAGTTTTCCCATGACAGCCCCCTTTTCTCGCGTCCATATCCTCCAACCTCTCAGAACCCGCTAGACAACTCCAACAGGATCGGTCCCAAAACCAACAGCAGCATTGCAGGCAGAATCAACGTACCCGTGGGCAGCATCATCTTCACCGGAGCTTTCGCCACTCGTTCGGCGAGCGCGGTGCGGTACGACTCGCGCGCCTGTATCGCCGCCTCGGACAAGCTGCCTGCAAGCGACGACCCGAAGCGCAGTCCGCGCACGATAGATTCGACGATGCGTGTAAGCTGACCGCTGTCGTACGACTCTGCCAGCTCGCGAAGCGCCTCCTCGCGCGTCGTCAGCCCTAATGCCCAACGCCGCTGCGCCAATGCGCATGAATGTGCAAATCCCGATTCGAAATATGCGCCGTACAAGGCAAAACTACGATCGAATGTCAAGCCGCTGCGCAACCCCAGAGCCACGACCTCCAACATCTCCGACAGATGCCGCTCGGCATCTGCTCGCCGCACTGCTGCCGCATCGCGCAGTCCACGCGTCGGCAGCGAGCGAGCCATGAGCGCTCCGACAATCCCCAGGACAATTCCCAACTCGGTCGAGAACACGACTCCTATCAGCGCACCTGCAAGGCCTCCGACAGCAGTCAGCCGATTGCGCGCCTCGCAAAACGCCGAAACTCCGATGCGCGCCGACACACCGGCAACACGCGCTCGTTCGGAAAAGCTGCGCCCCGCGCGCGTCTTGGCAGCTTGTCCGGAACGCACGCTCGGAGAGAGAGCTACTGTCTGCCCAGCAAACAGACGCCGATTCAAATTCGCCGCATAGTCCAATCCGAGTCCACCCAATCCCTGCGAACCTTCCCGGACCACACGCAACCCGCCAAGCGTCTTTCGACGCAGCTCGGATCTGGCACGTTGTACCATACGTACGCGCAGAAAACAGTAGCCCGCCGCAAACGCACCCGCACAGGCAACGATCGCCAGAACTGCCGCCAGCGAGATGGCCACTGAATCCGCCGCGCTCATGCCACACCATCCACAACCAAAGCCCGACGCACCAAGACCACCCCAGCTACTTGCATGGCAATAGCGACCCCCAGCAGCATGTAGCCGAGCGCGCTCTCGAAGAACGGCGAGAGGAAATCGGGGCTGATCAGCGAGAATGCCGCTACGAGAAGCAAGGGCATCACGGCCACCACGCGCGCAGACAGCTTCGCCTGCGCAGTTTGAACGCGCAGCGAACGACGAAGAGTCAGCTCGCCTTTAACCATATCGGCCGCAGCATCCAGCACTTGGCGCATCGCGCCGCCTGTCTCGTGCTGGACATCCAATGCCACCGCAACAAAAGCAAGCTCCTCGGCGGTATCGCCGGAGCGAAGCACCTCGAGAGCCTCTCCGGCACCGCCACCGGTCTCCAAGATGTGGGCGCTGCGCCCGAAAGATTCCCCCAGTGGCCCATCGACATCGTGCGCTATCTGCTGCATCGTCTGCAGCAGGGTGAATCCCGATCCGAAGCAAGCCGACATGGACTCCAGCGCCTCGGGTACGGCGTCGCGCGCAGCCTCTGCCCGCTTGTCGCGAGCGTTTCTCACCGAAACCACACCGGCCGCCACCAAGCATAAGCACACAGCTGCAGCCGCAATGGCGCTCTCCGCGAGCACTCCAACCACAGCACCGACCACAATCAAAGCGACGATCGCAACCGATACGAGTGCAGGGCCCGTCGTCGATATTCCGCGCACTCCGAGCGTTTCGGCTGCTTCTTGAGCGATAGAACCAATGCGCTCGATGCGCATGAGGGCACGGGAGAGTCCCAACAATGGACGGAATCCGTTACGCAGCCGCCAGATGGCAAAGCCCATCATCAGAGGAGCCTCCCCTATCTGACCGGCCAACACCGCACGGCGTCGACGCAGCGACATCGCACCCACCCGAATCGCCGCCATTGCGCATCCGAACGCACCTGCGAGCGCCAAGGCAATCAGAAGCACGCGCATTTCCATGTTGCCACCTCCTCTTCATCTGCCAAACCACGTTCAGCCAGACCATCTATCCAATCGGGAACGCTGCTCCAAGATCCCGCATCGCCACGCAGACCTCGCTCATACATCGGATGGGTTTCGCAGCGACCGTTTTCTCGATCGAAGGACAACGTGACGATATCGGTCACCATGCGCAATCCATCAAGGCCGCGACGCGTCTGAACCACCAAGTCGATTGCGCTTGCTATGTTCGCCTCGATGACATCTATCGGCAGATCGGCCTCGTAGCGCACCATAGTCTCCAGACGCGCGATGGACTCCGCTGGGGAATTTGCATGCAACGTCGTCAATGAGCCGTCATGCCCGGTATTCATGGCTTGCAGCATATCGAGCGCCTCGCCGCCGCGACACTCGCCGACTACGATACGGTCGGGGCGCATGCGCAGCGCATTGGCAACCAGGTCACGGATCGTCACCTCACCCGTACCCTCAGCGTTGCGCGGACGCGCCTCCAGGCGCACGACGTGCGGATGCTCCAGGAACCGCAGCTCGGCCGAATCCTCGATCGTGATGATGCGCTCATCGTGCGCGATTTCGCAGGACAGCGCATTGAGCAGCGTCGTTTTGCCCGAACCGGTGCCGCCAACCACCGCGATGCTCTTACGTGCGCGCACTGCCCAAGTCAGAAATGCATGCACACTCGATTCAACCGAACCGCTGTTCTCCATTTCGTCGAGCGTGATCACGTGCTCGGTAAATTTTCGGATGGTCACTACTGGTCCATCCGGCGCAATGGGCGGCACAACCGCATTCACGCGATGTCCCTGGGGCAAACGGGCGTTCACCATGGGCGACGCTTCGTCGATTCGCCGTCCGACCGGACCAAGGATACGATCGATCAGCGCACGCAAATCCATTTCGCTGCCGAATGCGAGCTCGGTTGAAATCAATCGGCCATCGCGCTCATAGAAGACGCTGTTCGGACCGTTGATCATGATTTCTGTTACGGTCTCATCGTCGATCAGCTCCTCTATCACTCCGAAGCCGAACACGACATCCAGCAACGCATTTGCCAGTGCTTCGCGTGTGACGCCGTCCACATGCGACCACTGCGCATCCTCGAACGCACGCCGGCAGGCGCTGCGCACCTCGTTGCGTGCGCGTTCGGGGTTTTCCGTAGAAAGAAGGGCGAGCTCATCCACCGAAACCATGCCCTGCACCTGCCGCCTCAAGCTCTGCAGCAGCTCGCTTTGCGTAGCCGGTTTCACCTCCGCAACTGCGTTACCGGCCCGCTGCACACGCTCGTACAGCGTCATGATGCATCCCTGCCCCTCCGCAGAAGATGCCTGCCCCGCCTACGCGCCGCAGGTTCAGGTTTCTGCGGTGACGCATCTATTCCTGACGATCGGCTCGGAAGGATCCGATCGAGAGCATGCTGTAGGCTGATGCACAGGTCGTTCTTCTCTTCGATGAGCTCGGTTGCAGCGCCAGCCCCCATGAGCTCCTCGATTTCGTGTCCACCGTCCTTTAACTCCAAAACCGCTTGTCCCTGCAGGGCGCACGACACGTCTATCGCATTGAAGAGCGCTCCTTTGGCGCATCGGTTGAGCACATAACGAAACGGTCCTGTAGCGATGCCGCAGCGTGCGCACAGCTCTAACGCGTGGCGGCAGGCCGCAAGCGAAGATGCTCGCTGATCAATTAGGAACAGCGCTGCACTCGCCCGCTCCAGCAGCGCAGCATGATATTCCGACCACGATGCGCCGGTGTTGGCGACAATTACATCGAAATGTCCAGCTACGATGCTAAGTAGCCGCGGAACCTCATGAGCCAGGTATTCAGCCGCCTCCAAACGTTTCGGCGCAGCCAGTAAAACCAGGCCTTTCGCCTGGCATGCCCGATCCAGTATGTCGGGACGAACGAGCGCTTCGTCAAATGTCAATGCGTCCGATAGCCCGAGGGCAATCGCTGCATCGCCGAACTGCAGATCGCAATCGAACAGCAGCGTGCGGAAACCCCGCTTTGCGGCCATGAGCGCACTGAGTATAGCAACGGTGCTCTTGCCCGCTCCACCACTGCCACTCACCACGGGCATGAGGAAGGTAGAGCTGACCGCCTCGGCTGCCACCGTCTCGGAAACCGGAGCCGGCTCGACTGTAGAACGCACCTTCGATGCACAAGAATCCGGTATGCCCAAAGCAGATACGAAACCCGTTTCCGCGGCATCTTCGGCTTTCATGCGACGCCGCGCTTCGCCATAAAGCCGCGCGAGCGCGCTCGGCGCCAAAACTTCGTCTATTGATGCGGAATGCGCCCTGCTAAGCAGCGACCCCCCGCGATCGGCATCCAGCAAAACCACGCGCAAATCGGGGCGATCTGCTTTGAGCGTCGCCGCTAGATTGATGGGAGCGATATCGTCGTTGGAGACAATCCATGCCTCCACTATCTCTTCGCTGGCACCGATTTCGTCACGAGCTTGCTCTGCGTTGCAGAACACCGCAAGCCACGATTGACCTTCTAAATCCTGATCCTCAAGATTCAGCAACCGCGGATTCATACACGATGCCTCGTCAGCACAGAGAGCAACACGCCTACTCATCACCGACCTCCTGACTCGTCGCGCCTTCCACTCCATCGGAGATGTCGCCGTCAGGTTTTTGGGTGCTGGGTTTCTCCATATCCTTTGCGTTGTCTTCGGCGCTTTGCGTTTGCCCCTGCGCAGCCGCAGCATCTGATTCTCCGCTGCTAGCAGCTTGCGCAGCTGCATCTGCATCAGCTGGCAGCACGAAGTACAGATCGTATCGGCTTGTCGCCGTCACCACCTCCTGCACCTGGCCGGGATCAAGCGCAATCGTTATCCAAGCCGCATCGGAAACGATGCTTCCGCCCTCATCAGACGATGTCGCCAGCACCAACACGTCTTCTGCCAGCGCAGTTGCCGCTGTATCGCCTGTTGCATAGATGTCAACGTACATGCCGGGACGCACGGCGCCACCGACAGCTTGTACCGTTTTTGCTGGAACGCTTACCGCCGCTTTGCCTACTGGCACATCCAAGATGTCGCGCGCCCGCTCGAAACGCTTTGTAGAAAGAACCTCGCCTTTCAAGATAGAGGACGCAGCAGTCCTGCCAACGATTTCGTTTGCATCGCGCACCGCCCCTTCGGGAAGCAAGTCGGCCACCCACAACCTGGTTTCAACCGCTGAAGCATCAATGCGCTCGCCAGCTGCTATATCGCGCGCAGCAACACACACGTCGACCTGCTCGCCGCCATAGCGAGCCAACGCCTCGGCACGCGCCGCATTCGCTTCGCCCTGGACGGTGCCCATGAACGCAAACACGCACAACGCACATACTGCGCCACAGATCACTGCCACAATTGTCAACCGCTTCTGCTTCATCGCCCCTCCCACTGCCTTCTTAACGGCAGCAGTATGGAAGGGGACTCTCTCGCGGGAGCCGTCAGATTCATACTCCGGATCCATCGCGAATTAGCTCAAGCGGAAACGTGGATTCATCGCCGACGCGCAAGAACCTATCGTGAATTCGTAAGAAAGAAAAGCTCCGCTTCAGGTTAGTCGAGCAAGTTGTCGAAGCCGTACCGATAACCCGCCGATCTCCAGAGCAACCCTTCGTATTGATACAAAGAATTGGAATACAAATTTGCAAATATGAGGAATTTGAATCAGGTAAAACCGTATGATATACCTGCGCCGGCATTGGGCCAGCTTCGGCTGACTCTGCAGACGTCAAAGAGCGACGTCGGAATAACAGAGGAGCCGCCAGATGGAGAACGAGCTTGTAAACGTATCGCAGTCAAGCATTGCTCAAGCGCTCGCAACGGACTACTTCTGCATCTACTACGTAAGCGTGGAAGATGATAGATTCATTGAATACAGCGCTTCTCCGGAATACCACGCACTAGGGCTTCCCACCACGGGCGACGACTTCATCACGTTTGCAAGGACCAACTTCGAGGAGATAATCCATCCGGATGACCAGGAACGATTCCTCGATTGCTTTACCAAAGAGGGCATCATCGAGTCCCTCGATCACTCCGGCTCGTTCGCCATGACCTTCCGCATGATGTTCGGGGACGTGCCAACCTACGTGTATCTCAAGATCACCCGCATGATCGAAGAGGAAGCGAAGCACGTCGTCATCGGCATCGGCAATGTCGACGAGCAGGTAAAGTCCCGGATGGCCTACGAGGAAGCACACCGGGCCTCCCTCACCTACTCCCGCGTAGCGCAAGCGCTTGCAGGGGACTTCTTCAGCACCTACGTTATCGACCCTGATACCGAACACTTCGTGCGGTACAGCTCGACGAAGGAATACGACGAGCTTGGCCTCGAACATGAGGGGGACAACTTCTTCAGCGCCTGCCGCAGGGACATGGGGCGCCTGATCTACGAAGGGGACCGAGACCGTGTATTGGGCACCTTCACGAAAGAGAAGGTCATGTCCATCTTGGAGCGGGACGGCAGCTTCACCATGAAGTATCGGCTCATGTTCGGCGACGTGCCCATATTCGTCAGCATGAAAGCCACGCTGCTCGATGACAAGGACGGACGGCATCTCATCATCGGCACGTACAACATCGACGCGCAGATGAAGCGGGAGCAGGAGTATCAGAAGCGGATGGCCGAAGCGAGGACCAGCGCACGCAACGATTTCCTCGCCAACATGTCACACGACATCCGCACGCCGATGAATGCCATCATCGGTTATACCAACATCGCCAAGAGCCACTTCGACGACCGCGAAATCGTAACGGGCGCTCTGGACAGGATTGGCTCGTCAAGCCATTACCTCCTGTCGCTCATCAACGACATCCTGGACATCTCCAAGATCGAGAGCGGGAAGATGCAGCTTTCCAATGCCCCGTGCGACCTCGAAAAGGTTTTCAGCCGCATCGAGGACATCACCGCGCTGCAGGCTAAAGATAAGTCGCTGCATATCACCTACCAGCATGACACGGTGCACCACTTCAATGTGATGGGCGACGAACTGCGCATCGAACAGGTGCTCATCAACATCATCAGCAACGCCATCAAATACACGCCGGAGGGAAAGACGGTCGACCTCATAGCGGAGGAATACCCTGCGGCAGGCAATATGAACAGATACCGCTTCATCGTCCGCGATACCGGCATCGGCATCAGCGAGGAATACCTTCCTCACCTGTTCGAGAGCTTCACGCGCGAAGAGAAGACGACCGTCAACCGCGTTCAGGGAACGGGTCTGGGCCTGGCCATCACGGCCAAGGTCGTGGAGCTGATGGGCGGCACGATTTCTGTGAAGAGCACGTTGGGCGAGGGGTCGGAATTCACCGTCGAGCTTGAGCTAGAATCCCTGGATGAAGACGATGCTGCCGAGACGGTCGCCGATATCGACGTCGACTTGGCCGAGCATCGGGTCCTTCTCGTCGAGGACAACGCCATCAATGCGGAGATCGCCGCCATGATTCTGGAAGAACACGGAATGTTAGTCGACCAGGCGAATAACGGGAAGGTCGGCTTGGATCGCGTGCAGGAGATGGGCGTTGGCTACTACGACGTCGTCTTGATGGACATTCAGATGCCCGTCATGGACGGATATGAGGCAACGCGGGCCATCCGAGAGCTGGACGGAGACTACTACAAGTCGCTGGCCATCATAGCCATGAGCGCCAACGCGTACGACGAGGACGTCCAAGCTTGCCTTGCCGCAGGCATGAACGCGCACATCGCAAAGCCCTTTAACCCCGACGATTTGCTGAAACTCATGCACAAGGAAATTGAAAAAGCGGGCCAGAATTGATATCTGGCCCGCGCTTGATCGTGGTGGCCGGTACAGGATTTGAACCTGTGACCTTGTGCTTGTAAGGCACCTGCGCTCCCGCTGCGCCAACCGGCCCTGTTCCGTGCGACAGCACGATATTCTTACACAGATTCGCCATTAGCGCAATTTTCACACGCAAATCGCAGATGACCACCGCCATTGTGCTACCCTATATGGACGTGTTCAGACCATGAACTGCACGAACGGTTCTAAAAGGAGAGAAAACAATGAGAATCGGATCGCTGGGCGCACCTGAAATCATCGTCATCGTCATCGTGATCATCCTGATCATCGTGCTACCCAAGAAGATGCCGCAAATCGGCAAATCCCTTGGCAAAACCATCAACAACTTCCGCAGCGGCCTGAACTCGGGCAAGGAAGAGGCAGTCAAAGCAGCTAAGGGCGAATCGGATGCCGTCGAATCAGAAATCGTGCCCGTCGAAGTCATAGAAGAAGTCGAAGAGGAGCCCGTCGAGGAGATCATCGAAGAGGCTGCTCCCGTTGCCACCGAAGCTGCCGCGGCTGCAGACGCCCCTGCCGCCGCGCCACGCAAGATTAAGCGCGTAGTACGCAAGGCAGCTCCCGCGAAGACTGAAGACGAGTAGCGCAAAACGCAAAGCGCTACGCAACGAAGAACGGCTACGGATCCTCCGCAGCCGTTCTTTTTTGCGTAACTGGCCCCGTTCGT
>CAYOBD010000023.1:3671-15369 GCA_964402005.1 uncultured Eggerthellaceae bacterium | reverse complement strand
GGCCGATGCGGAACTGGTTCTGGATCAGCTCGCCCACGGTGCGGATGCGGCGGTTCCCGAAGTGGTCGATGTCGTCGGTGGACACGCCCTCCTCGCCGCCGTGCAGCGCGATGATGTAGCGCATCGTACGGATGATGTCGTCATCGGTCAGCGTCGATGAATCGTTCTCGGGATCTTCGCCAAGCTTCTTATTCATCTTGTAGCGGCCGACGTTTGCAAGGTCGTAGCGCTGCGGATTGAAGAACAGATTGTCAATCAAGTTTCGTGCGCTATCGAGTGTCGGAGGCTCGCCGGGACGGAAACGGCGGTAGAGCTCGATGAGCGATTCCTCGCGCGTAGGAGCCGGGTCGCGATCGAGCGTGCGCAGCATCAGATCGGATGCACCCAGAAGATCGATGATCTCATCGCGGGTCTCGGCAAGGCCGAGTGCGCGCACGAGCAACGTCGCCGGTTGCTTGCGCTTGCGGTCGATGCGCACGTTGAGCACGTCACGCTTATCGGTTTCGAACTCGAGCCAGGCACCGCGGCTCGGAATGATCTTCGCATTGTAGATGATGCGATCCGATGTCTTGTCCGGCTCGGCGGAGAAGTACACGCCGGGGCTGCGGACGAGCTGGCTTACCACGACGCGCTCGGTGCCGTTGATGATGAAGGTGCCGCGAGGAGTCATCAGCGGAAAGTCGCCTACGAAAACCTCCTGCTCCTTGATCTCGCCCGTAGCCTTGTTGATGAAGCGAATATCGACATGCAGGGGCGCTTGGTACGAAACGTCCTTTTCCTTGCACTCGTCAACGCTGTACTTCGGTTCACCGAAACGATGATCGCCGAACTCGACGCACATGTCCTTAGCCGAGTTCTCGATCGGGCTGATGCTCTGGAAAGCTTGCGTAAGCCCTTCATTCTTGAACCAATTGAAGCTCTCGGTCTGAATCGCAATCAGATTCGGGATGTCCATGACATCGGGGATCTTCGCAAACGACCTTCTTTCCCTATATCCGCTGGTGAGAGTAGGTTTCTTGCCCTTAGCCACGAGGGGTGACCTCCTTTGCAAAATCCGTCGAAACCGTAAAAAAGCACAGTTTATTAGAATATTGCGGAAATAGGCCTCTGTCAATATATTTTTTTAGCAGGTATGTTCATTTCCTGTAGTTTTGCGAGTTCAATAGGGATTTTTAACTACTAAAAACGATTACGTGTGGCGATGAGATGCTGATGATAGTTTTGTTCCGTGACAGAATTCTCTGGCGCCGTTTTCGTCCGCTTCGTTGCAACACCTTCTACAAGCTGTCTCGCAGAGCATGCAGACGTTCGAGGGTTTTTGCATCGAGGCGCCCCTCTACAGTGCGTTTCGAAGAAACCTGGGGCATCTCGTCGAGATGCGCTTCCTCGTGGTGGCGCTCGATTTCGCGTGAGAAGCCCGCAGCGCTCATGCGGTCGACGCCGAGCCCGAAGACCGTATCCTGGATCGTCGCATCGCTCGAAACCACCATTACTTCGTAGCCCGCATTACGCCCCTCATGCGCCAGCTTCTCTATGACGGTATCTGCTGCGAAGCCCGCAGGCGAAAACACGACACGCACGCCTCCGATTCGCAACGACTCCCCTGTCGATTCAACGTTGCCGCCCCCATCGAACACGATCGTTGCATCGCAGTCGCGTCCTGCATAGCTGGCCACATCGTTGATAAGCGCCTCGCGCGCACGATTGTAGGCATCGTGGTCCCAATCCGGATTCGGCCCGACAATGTCCTTGTAGCGCTTCCCCGAACGCAGCACATTGAACCCATCGATGATGAGTATCCTCTTGCGATCCGGAGAATCCATTTTGCATTCAGCCTTTCATTACAAGGTTCCATCAAAGCTGTACGACACGTTAACCCCTGCGGATTATCGCGTTATCCAGCTTGCATGCGGACATAGTACCGCCCGAACATCAAAGGTTTAATAACCCACAAGGTTATCTTGCCGCTCAGATGTTTTGCCTCAGCCATTCATACATGCATGCAGTTGCCGCTTGGGCGACGTTGAGCGAACCTACCTCGCCCATCTGCGGAAGCTTGCCTGCCATATCGCAACTCTCCAGAACAAGACGCGCGATGCCTTCATGCTCGTTGCCCATCACAAGCGCGATCTTGCCCTTCAGATTAACCTCCCAAAGGACGTTAGCCGCCTGCTCGGTAGCTGCGCAAGCCCAAAACCCTTCCTTCTTCATCCTGTCAAGCGCACCGGCGATGTTTGCCGTCTGCGCTACCGGCACATGCGCGACAGCGCCCGCTGAGCTCTTATACGTCGAAGCCTCCACATGTGCACTGCGCTTGTTGGGAATAATCACGCCTGATGCACCGACCGACTCGGCAGATCTTATAACAGCCCCCAGATTGCCGGCGTCGGTTATATGGTCGAGTACGATGATGAGCGCACGCCCTCCATTCTCCTCGGCGTAGCGCTGCGCCCCCTTTATTACATCAGAGACGCTTGCATAGGCAAAAGGATGCGCTTCCGCCATGACGCCCTGATGGCTGCCGCGCGCGGACTTTTGATCCAGCTCTGCTCGAGGTACCGTGATGACGTTCACGTCTCGCCTACGTGCTTTTCGAAGGATATCCTCGATCATGGGGTCGCGCTTTGCGTTGTCGGCCAAAAGGATCTTCTTCAACGGTACGTCGGTGCGCAGCGCCTCGATAACCGGGCGCTTTCCCTCGATGTATTCGGGCATGCTACTTTCTCCTCCAGATGTCGATGACGATCCACGCCGACAGCACGAATGCGCCCGTAAATCCAAAGAACGACACTATAGGCACGTCCATGACCATCGGCCCGATGTTCAAAGAAGAGAACATGGCAGATCCCACGAACAGGCCGGCGGCGATCATCGAGAAGCTCATACGGTTAATGATGCGCGATAGATGGTTCAATGGTTCTTCCGACCCGAGCATCTCCATGTTTACCTTTAGTTGCCCGCGGGTGAGCATCTTCAATGCCTCGCCTGAATAAGTAGCCGCCTGCATAGCTCCCTGACTCGCCCGGGTAGCCTGCAGGACCAACTCCTGCATGTTCTCCATCAGGGCTTCGCCCGGATCGCCCTCTTTCTGCAGATGCGCATTTATTATGCTTATGATGCTGTCATTGGGGATGAAATCCTGCACCGTGCCCTCGATGGCGACAATGCCACGCGCAACATTCGTTACCGATGTTGGCAACGTCGCCCTGCTCGAGCGCGTAAGCACCATCACGTCCTCGAGGAAACGACCTACGTCCAATTCGGACACGCCGCACGATGCATAGCTCTCGAGCAAAGAGTCCACATCAGCTAAGAACTTCGTATGGTTTATAGCCCCGCTGTCGCGCGCGATGGCGAACGACAGCAACGCATCCTTGAGCTCGGCGGAATCCTGGAGACCCACGGCCTTGATGATACGCTGGAAACCAGCGCGCTCCATCGGAGTGAGACGGCCCATGATTCCCAAATCTATGTAGATGATCTTCCCGTCGCGAATCATCATATTGCCCGGATGCGGATCCGCATGGAAAAAGCCATTCTCGAGAATCTGCGTCGCGTAGTTGTCGAGGATCTTGAGGCCTATCTCGTTTAAATCGTAACCCGCCTCGACAAGAGCATCATGGTCACCGATCGGAATGCCGTCGATGTATTCCATGACCAGTACGAATTCTCCGCACAGATCCTCGAATACTTCGGGGCAATCAACGAATGCGCAATCCTTGTTCTGCTCCTTGAAAAGAACAAGGTTTGCTGCCTCGCGCGCGAAGTCGGTCTCCTCCAAAAACGTCGCCCACATCTCCTCGACGACGTCACGGTAGTTCAACATTTGATCTTGTTTCAGAAACTTAGAAAGCTTGCCCACCAAAGAGCGCATGATATCGATGTCTTGCGCCATAGTCGCCTTGACGCCGGGACGCTGAACCTTGACGGCAACCACCCGGCCATCGGC
Organism: uncultured Eggerthellaceae bacterium; assembly: GCA_964402005.1. Lineage (GTDB taxonomy): Bacteria > Actinomycetota > Coriobacteriia > Coriobacteriales > Eggerthellaceae > CAYOBD01. The sequence goes on along the minus strand of CAYOBD010000023.1, from coordinate 11,420 downwards.
AAGCACAGCACGGTGCACCTGGGCAAGCGACGCGCTCCCAAGCGGATGCGGGTCGACGTACACGAAAAGTTCGTCGAACGCCTCCCCGTAGATGTCCGCCAACGTATTGAGAATGCGCCTAAACGGTAGCGGCGCAACGTCGGTTTGGAGTTTCGCAAGCTCGTCGCAATATGCCTGCGGCAAGATCTCGGATCGCGTCGACAAGGTCTGACCGATCTTTACGAAACTCGGACCGAGCTCCTCGAGCATTTCGCGGAACTCAACTGGCTTGAACCCGCGCAGATAATGGTGCTTGCGCAGGATCTTATGGATCTCGCGCAAGCGCTTTGAACGCGTTTCGCGACCAAGGTCGAAACGACCTTCGGGATCGAGTTCCGCTCCGCTACCGAAGAAATGCTGTATGATGCGGCTCTGCGCCATCGCGCAATGCCTCCGTTACTCCGCTTCGCCCTCGTCAGGCTCGACCTCGACAGCCTCAGCCTCGATGACGACTTCCTCCTCCGCTGCTGCTGCAGCTTCCTCGGCTGCCTTCGCGGCATCGGCTGCATTCTGCTCTGCGGCGACCTCGGCCACACGTACGGCAAACGCATCGCGCTCCTCCGGGGTCATTACCTTCATGCGCGCCTCAACTGCGTTCTCGCGGATGCTCTGGGCCGTGTTCGAAGCCGCACGTTTCAGCTCTTGGTTCAGCTGCTTTCCTTGATCAACGGTAAGTTCGCCCTTTTCGACAAGGGTATCGATGACCTCCTTGCCCTTCTCGGCCGTAATCGCTACTGCGCCGATTCCCGCGAACATGATGTCCCTCAAGGTTTCACCGATCGTTGCCATAACCAGTCCTTTCCTCGCAGTTACCTTCGCCTTGCCTATTCTCTCATCGGACGAGTCTTTAATTAAAAGTCATAAAACCCATCCGCTATTCCCTACCCTTTGAACAGCAGCTCCGGAATATCCGACCCATCAACCTCCGATGTATTCTTCGCGGCTTCGAAAAGCTCTACGATCATTTCGAGCTCCATATCACGCCTCTCGCCAGTGCTGCGCATCTTGAGCTCGACGGTGCCATTCGCGATACCGCGCTTACCGACTACTACCTGCAGCGGCCAGCCGATCAAGTCGGCATCTGCGAACTTCACACCCGCACGTTCGTCTCGATCGTCAATCGCAACTTCGAAACCTAATTCAGCAAGCTCGGAAGCAATCTTCTCCGCCGCAGGCGCAACCGTATCGTCGCCAACGGCAAGCGGTACGACGCATATGTGCGCAGGAGCCACTGCAAAAGGCCAGCAAATGCCTGCATCGTCATGATGCTGCTCGACGATTGCCGCAAGTGAACGCGATACACCCACGCCGTAGCAACCCATGATGAAGGGCTTCTCAGTACCATCTTCATCCATGAACGTTGCACCCATGCTCTCGGAGTACTTTGTGCCCAGCTGGAAAACCTGAGAGACTTCGATGCCGCGTGCGCCTTCGAGCACTTGCCCGCAATTCGGGCACGCATCGCCTGGCTTGACTGTGCAAAGATCCGCCCAGCCATCGACCGTGAAATCCTGACCGAGGCGTGCTCCGGCGTAATGGAAACCCTCCTCGTTGGCACCGACCACCCATTGGCCGATACCCTGCAGACTGCTATCCCCAATCACGCGTATACCTGCAGGAAGGCCGACCGGGCCCATTGAGCCCTTGAACAGCCCTGCGGCAAGCATTTCCTCATCGGTGAGCAGCTCAAAGCTTTCAATGGCGCGCCGCGCCTTGATTTCATTTAGCTCATGATCGCCGGGGATGAACAGCACATACAGGTTACCATCCGCGTCTTTGCCGGACAGCGCCTTCATGCATGACGTTTCGGGGACGCCCAAAAAGTCCGCCACTTCTTCGATTGTGTGGATACCGGGCGTCGAAATCTTCTGCATTCCATCGCATTTGTATTCGGTCGGATGGGCCAGGCACTCGCCTGCCTCCGTGTCGGCCGCATAGCCGCATGCGCAATGCACGATCTCAGCCTCACCTGCTTCGGCGAGCGCCATGAATTCGGTTGTAACTTTCCCGCCGATCTGACCGGAATCCGCTTCGACGGCACGCCACTTCAGATGCATGCGGTCGCACATGCGTGCATAGGCTCCGCTGGTCTCGTCATACGTCTTCTGCAGCGATTCCTGCGTAGCATGGAAGCTATAGCCGTCCTTCATCAGGAATTCGCGGCTGCGCATGAGCCCGAAGCGCGGACGGATCTCGTCGCGGAACTTCACCTGCGTCTGATACAGATACACAGGCAGCTGCTTATACGAGCGCAATTCATTGCGCACGATGGAGGTGATGAGCTCCTCATGCGTAGGCCCGAGGCAGTATTCGACGTCATGGCGGTCCTTCATGCGGGCCAGCTCCGGCCCGTAATCATCCCAACGGCCCGACTCATGCCAGATGTCAGCGGGCTGGACGAAAGGCATGAGGATCTGCTCTGCGCCGATGGCATCCATCTCCTCGTTGACGATCGCTTCGACCTTTTTCAAAACGCGCATTCCGAGCGGCAGAAATGTATATAGACCTGCAGCATTCTTGCGCATCATTCCGGCCCGCAGCAACAGACGATGGCTCGCCAATTCCGCATCGGACGGGTCCTCCTTCAAGGTGGGCGCATAGACAGCGCTCATCCGCATAACCGTGCTCATAACCTCTCTATCTCCTTCATCAGTTCTTCCACAATCTTATCCTCTGGCACCGTCCGCACGACCTCGCCGTTAACGAACAACGCGCCTTTACCTGCACCGCACGCAACGCCGATATCAGCATCGCGCGCTTCGCCTGGTCCATTTACCACACATCCCATGACCGCAACCTTTACAGGCGCAGTAACGCTGCGCAGACGCTCCTCGACGTGCCGAGCCAATTCTATCAGGTTCACCTGGCAACGTCCGCAAGTCGGGCAGCTTATAATCTCTGGGCCGCGTCTGCGCAGGTCAAGTGCCGCTAGAAGCGTCCAACAGGCCTGCACTTCTACGACGGGATCGTCAGTAAGCGATATGCGCAATGTGTCGCCGATGCCCTCTTCCAGCAAAATCCCCAGTCCGCTTGCAGATTTTATTATCCCTTGAAACTGTGTGCCTGCTTCGGTGATGCCGATATGCAATGGGATGCGGGGAATGCGCTGCGAAAGCAGACGATACGTGCGCACCGTAGTCATAACGTCATGCGCTTTTGCGGAGACGACCAGATCTTCAAAGCCGTTCTGCTCGCAGAACAGCGCATATTGCGATGCTGATTCAGCAAGCTTTTCGGGCAAAGTCAGATCGTCACGCGCAGCGAGCGCCGAATCGAGCGATCCTGCGTTAACTCCGATCCGTATGGGAATTCCTGCTTCGCGAGCTGCATCCAATACCGGCACCGTCGCTTCGAGCCCGCCGATGTTTCCAGGATTGATGCGCAGCTTTGCCGCGCCACGCCGTGCAGCTTCTATGGCGCACACCGCATCGAAATGTATGTCTGCGACTACCGGCAGCGGTGAACGTTCGCACACGGTGCCGAACGCATCCAGGCAATCCCGACGCGGGATTGCCATTCGCACGATCTCGCAACCGGCCTCGGCGAGCGCTTCGATCTGACGCACGTTCGCATCGACATCATCGGCCTGAGCATTCAGCATTGATTGCACGGCGACGGGCGCTCCGCCCCCGACGCGCACGTTTCCAACCAGTACCTGACGCGTTTCCTCGTTAGGCCTCATGTGTTTCCTTTCCTTCCAGCTATGGGCACAATTGTAGCCCATAGCACTGGGGAGAATCGGCACTACAAAAAATCAGATTCGGCCTCGAAAGCACGCTGAACTCGCGCGTGCCTCTGCGTCCACGTGCCTTCCTGTTACCAATTCCCGAATATGAACCGTTGGATGTCCTGGTTCATCATCACGACGAACAATAGAAGGAACAGGGCCATGCCCGCATACGACAGATATGTCATGGCCCGCGGCGAAACGACGCGACGGCGGATGCGCTGATAGATCTCGACGATGAAACGACCGCCGTCAAGCGGCGGTATCGGGAGCAGATTCATGATGCCAAGCGACACCGACAGCATTGCGATGAAAGATAGGTAGCTCGAAAAGCCCGCGTCGGCATAAGCTTTCGAAATGACGGCGATTCCAACAACCGACGTCGAATTCGAAACGGTTTCTGCGGCAGTGGCGGGGTTGAACAGATTGACGACAGCCTGAAATACCATGCCGATGTATGCAAATCCCGCTTGAATCGACCGTAGGGGATCAACGGTGTAGTGCACCGCCTCTCCCGTCGTCTGATCCACGATATCTATCCCCAGGATGCTGTATGCGATAACGAACAGAACGACCGCAGCAAGGATATTGATCGTAACGCCGGCAAGTAAGATTACCGAACGTTTCCAGAACGGCAGCGATCGGTATTGCTGGCGATATTCCGATTCGAAGAATGCATGCGGGTCTTCAAGCGGGCGCGGCTCACCTTCTGCGTAAGCGCACGGCGGTTCAAGCCCGAGCTTTTCAGCCTTCCGCTTCTCCCGCCCCGTGGGTTCGATGACGGGCGTGCGATATATGTTGTACTGGTCTTTCTTGTTTGGGCCCGCCACGGTACCCCATTCGACCAGCTCTTCGAGGGCAGCATATGCATCGTCATCTGAAATGCCGCAATCCTGTGCGACATCCTCCATCAACGCCTCCCCGCGCGCATAGACGCTCGCCGCGGCGACTTCCAGGTACGGAGACATCTCGCCAGGTTCCATTCCGCAAACACGTGCATAGCCGCCGAGCGGCACTACCGTCACGCCGAATCGCGTCCTGCCGCGCCGAAAACCAGCTGATGGACCAGGCAATCCGAGCATGAATTCGGTAACACGCACCCCGAACAGACGCGACGCAAGGAAATGCCCGCCCTCATGGATGAACACGAGCACCCCTAATGCGATAGTCGCATATATCACCATCAGGATGATATCCATGAATCGTGTGCTCCTTTAGCGTTGCAATGCAACGCATAGTCCGTTTACCAATGGGAGGGCAACCCCCCTGTTACATATAGACAAGATTATAGTGGAGACCGGTCATCGTAAAGAAACCGGAGGGAAACAAACGCATCACAGCCACAGATGGGGCAACGGGATGTTTCAGAGGAGACGGAAAGATTCGACGTGGAATGGCGCGGCATTTCGGAGGATCATCGCGCCATTCTCGTCTATGGCACCTCACCCCAGGAATGCCTCGGCTTCTTCGCGAGCCCAACGGTCGACTTCCTTCAGCTGTTCTATGCTTTCAACCTCTTCGCGCACATGTCGCTCCATAACGGCTTCTACGCATTCCGCGATGCCCAGATACGTGCCGCGTCGATCCAAGAACGCTGCAACAGCTACCTCGTTTGCGGCATTCATCGCACATGGCAGGGTGCCTCCCGCCTCGCCGGCAGAACGCGCGAGAGCCAGGCAACGGAACGTCTCGGTGTCGGGTGCTTCGAACTCCAAATGGCCCAGCGCCGTGAAATCGAGCGGCTTAACAGGCGCATCCCAGCGCTCGGGATATGACAGCGCATATTGGATGGGAATGCGCATGTCGGTTGTTCCGAGGTGCGCCTTCACGCTTCCGTCTGTGAATTCAACCATCGAATGGATGGCGCTCTGCGGTTGCACGACAACGCTAATCCTGTCGTACGGCATGGCGAACAGATGGTGCGCTTCGATCACCTCGAGACCTTTGTTCATCAGAGTAGATGAGTCTATGGTTATCTTCGCCCCCATGTTCCACGTGGGATGAGCGAGTGCCTGCTCAGGCGTTATGCCCGAAAGCTCATCGCGCGTTCGACCGCGGAAAGGACCACCCGAAGCCGTAACCCAAAGGCGAGCAACTTCTCTTCTGCTCTCCCCTATCAAGCACTGATAAATTGCGCCATGCTCGGAATCAATGGGCATAAGCGCGTCACGGCCGCGTTCGGATGCAACCTGTGCAGCAAGCGGCATGATCAGGTCGCCGCCGACGACAAGCGACTCCTTGTTCGCGAGAGCGAGTATCTTGCCCGCTAGCAGCGTTTCATAGCTGGCTTCGAGGCCTGCAGCTCCCACGAGCGCATTGACAACGATATCGGCATCCGACTCGATCGCAGCAGCGATTACGGCTTGCGGGCCGATACCGACCTCTATGCCTTCAATGCCTTCGAACGCCGCTGCGGCTTCCTCATCGCCTAAGGCGATGCGCCGAACACCGAATTCGCGGGCTTGGGCCGCAGCTTGTTCGCCGCGCCGACCGGCTGCAATCGCAACAACTTCGAGCTTTTCGGGATGGCGCCGCACGACATCGAGCGTCTGGCAGCCTATAGATCCCGTCGATCCCAAAACCGCGACTTTCATCATGGCGCTTCCTTTCATGGCAGGTCATTCGAGGCGCGGGCAGCACTAGTAAGTCGCCATCGCGCCAGACGCACTCAGAGCGCTTCTAAATGGGCAACGTGATGCATCCGAAGGAGAATAGCAATACGGCTGCAATCACCGAAGCTAGAATAAGCGAATCGGACCTGTCGAACATGCCGCCGTGTCCGGGAAGAATCGTGCCTGAATCTTTAAAGCCGACACTGCGCTTGATGCGACTTTCGCACAGATCGCCCATCACGCCGACTGCCCCGCAGATGAGCCCGAACACGAGCGCCTGCGGAATCGATATTGCAATACCGGGTATGAGCACCATGATGCACCACAGCGCCATCGAGACGATCAGTCCAGCTATGAAGCCTTCCCAACTCTTCTTGGGGGACACCCGCGGAGCCAGCTTATGCTTGCCGATTTTCGATCCAACCAGGTACGCTGCCACGTCGTTGAATTCGACGCTCACGAATATGACAAGCGCAAGGACTCCTCCCCATGGTTGCTCAAGCGACATGCGGATCAAGAGCAAGCAAGACAGGAACAGCCCGGTATACAAAGCGCCGAACAGACAGATGCCCACTTCGGAAAGACGTGCGCGCGGCCAATATACGTACCATACGGTAACGGCCAGCACTAACGCGACCGTCACATAGACAGGGCCTACGATGCCGAAGAAGAACGTCGATACGGGGTAGAGCGCAGCTGCGGCGATTCCGATGATGTCGTTTGCAAGTTTCGCATCGCGGCGCAGCATGTAGTAGAACTCACTCGCACATATACCCGCAACCGCAGCCAGATAAACCATGGTCGTGACATTGGCGATCATCAGGCAAGCAACCGTTATGACAACGTAGATTCCACCCGTGATAGCGCGTTGCTGCAGATTGCTCGGACCCTTGGGGGTGGGGTCCATCTCCTCGACGATATCCTGCTCGGTGCGCAGCATGCGTTCGCGGCGCTCGGTTTCTACGATGCGCGCATTCTCATGCGGAGCGAATTCGCTTTGCAGTGGCGGTCTTTCTTTCATGCGACCACCCCTCCGAAACGCCTGCTGCGGCCTTGATATTCGAGCAAAGCACGCAAAAACTCGTACCGATTGAAGTCCGGCCATAGCGCCGATGAGGATACAAATTCCGCATAGGCGATTTGCCAAAGCAGGAAATTTGACACGCGCATCTCACCTGACGTGCGTATAAGCAGCTCAGGATCAGGGATCTCGGAAGTGTACAAACCCTTTGAGAATAGCGCCTCATCAATCGGAATAAGTTCACCTGCCTCCAATACGCTTCTTGCATATTGCTCGGCGGCGCACATGATCTCCTGCCACGAACCAGTATCACGGCGTCCTGCTCCAGAAGGGAGAGGATGAACCGCTGC
>CAYOBD010000023.1:0-3661 GCA_964402005.1 uncultured Eggerthellaceae bacterium | reverse complement strand
TGCCGTCCGCCATAGTTCACCGCCACGACAAGTGTCATGCCGCTGTTGTCCTTCGTCTGCTCCCAGGCGCTCTCGAACGCTTCACGCGTATCGGACGGCAGCAACGATAGATCGCCGATGGTCATGACGCGAACGTTTTCTTCGTCAAGCCCATCTACTTCGGCAAGCATCGTCTTGGCGAATAGGTTCATTAACCCGTCGACTTCTTCATCGGGCCGCTTCCAGTTTTCGGTTGAAAACGAGTAGATCGTAAGGAACCTCACGCCGCAATCGCTCGCAGCACGAATCGTTTCGCGCACTGCCTCGATACCCGCTTTGTGGCCGCGCAAACGGTTTAGGGCGCGCTTTTTAGCCCAGCGGCCGTTGCCATCCATGATGACGGCAACATGCTGAGGTATGCCCTTTTCGTCGAGCGCGTGCGCATCCAGCCCCTCGGGAGGGTTCGGAAAGATCTCATCTATCGGTTTTGCAAACATCTACAACCTAACACCATCGAACCTCAGCGTCGATTCTTCCTGCAGTTCTCAGAACAGCGGAATCTAGATCTCCATCAATTCCGCTTCCTTCTTCTTATATGCCTCGTCGACCAACTCGACATAGTGGTCCGTAAGCTTCTGGACCTGGGTTTCTCCATCGCGCTGATCGTCTTCAGTCAAATCGCCAGCCTTTTCGGCCTTGGCAAGCGCAGTGTTGGCATCACGGCGCGCATTTCGCACAGCAACGCGTGCATCCTCGGCGTAGCCCTTGCACTGCTTAGCGAGTTCGCGACGGCGCTCCTCGGTGAGCGAAGGGAACGGCAGACGGATTACATCGCCGCCGTCGTTAGGCGTCACGCCCAAATCGCTTTCCTGGATCGCCTTCACGATCGCCTTCAGCGATCCTTTGTCCCACGGCTCAATAACCAGCATGTGCGCATCAGGAGCCTTAATTGCTGCAATCTGATTGATGGGCGTCATGGTGCCGTAGTACTCGACTCTGATCCTGTCGAGAACCTTAGGATTCGCTCTGCCGGTCCTGACGGCAGCGAAGTTCGACGCCAGTGCATCAAGCGCACTCATCATGCGCTCTTCAGCACGTTCGAGAATCTCATCGCTCATTGTTAATCCTCCTCGCCTATCTGCTCTTGAGACGCACCGATTCTATTCAACGGTAGTGCCCACCGGCTCGCCTTTGCAGGCGCGCTGAATGTTTCCCTTAACGCCAAGATCGAATACGATCATCGGCATGTTGTTATCCATGCAAAGCGATGTCGCCGTCGAATCCATGACGTGCAATTCGCGCGCAAGTACTTCCATGTAGGTAATGCGCTCGAAGCGCTTCGCATCCGGGTTTTTGACTGGGTCGCTATCGTAGACGCCGTCGACTTTCGTCGCCTTCAAGAGACAATCTACGTCGAGCTCGCAAGCGCGCAAAGCCGCTGTGGTATCCGTCGTGAAATAGGGATTGCCGGTGCCGGCAGCAAGGATTACAACGCGCCCCTTCTCCAGATGACGCAATGCTCGACGTCTGATATAGGGCTCTGAAACTTCCTGCATGTTGATAGCGGATTGCACGCGGCTGTAAATGCCATGACGCTCGAAGGAATCCTGAAGCGCCAGAGAATTCATAACCGTTGCAAGCATGCCGATGTAGTCGGCCGATGCCCGATCCATGCCTTCGGCAGAACCGGCCAGACCGCGGAATATGTTGCCGCCGCCAACGACGATGGCAACCTGCACGCCGTCTCGAACCACTTCGCCGATCTGTTCGGCCAGATCATCGACTATCTTCGGATCAATACCATACCCCAGGTCGCCTGCCAGGAATTCGCCGGAAAGCTTAAGCAATACCCGCTTGTATTTGTATTCTTCGGTCATCGCATCCCGCCCTTTCCTATATTCATACAACGGTGCTTATGATAACCGTTTTTCGAAAGCTGGGCGCTCAAAGCGGTGGATGACATATCCTGAACGTCGATAACACAAATAGCCCCCTGCTGCTCATAGCAGGGGGCTTTCGTCTTCACTGCATTTGCCTTACAGCGAGTTCAGCAACTCGAGGAGCTCCTCATATGACAGCCCATATCCGCGCTGTTGGTACGGCTGCTGTTGCTGTTGTTGCTGCTGTTGTTGCTGAGCTTGCAGGTCGGACTCATCGGAGCCGAGCACAACCTCCAGCTCAAGTTCTTTGCCATTGCGGTTCAACATGATCGGAACGGTCGCGCCGGGCTCATGGGCGCGTATGGCAAGCGATAGATCGGTCGCGGTTTTCACCGCTGTTCCGTCGAGTGCCGTGATGATGTCGCCAACCTGGATTCCCGCCTGCTCAGCGCCGGACCCCGCCACGACCTCGGTTACATAGGCGCCCGCATCGACAGCCAAGTTATAGCGCTTCGCAACGCTGCTGTTTACGGTCGAAATCGACACGCCCATCTTTGCATGGGTTGGCGTCTTGCCTGCGATGATCTGGTCTGCGATGTTGATGGCGTAATTGATGGGAATCGCAAAGCCTACGCCGGAATAATTGCCCGAATACGAGGTGATGAGCGTATTCACACCGATTACCTTTCCATCAGCATCCACGAGAGCTCCGCCCGAATTGCCAGGGTTAATGGCTGCATCGGTTTGAATCATGTTCGGGTACAACGTCGGTTCGGAAGATCCCCCAGCGTATCCGTACATGTAGTTAGAATTGTTCTCCATTATGCTCGAACGGCTGGTCGCAGATACGACACCGGTTGCCACCGACGATTCGAGGCCGAAGGGGCTTCCGACCGTCATAACCCACTCGCCAACCGTCAGATCGTCTGAGTCGCCTATGTCGGCAGGCGTGAGTCCTGACGCGTCCTGAGCCTTGATTACGGCCAAATCTGAGCTCGGATCAGTCCCCACGATCTGCGCATCGTACTCTGTGCCTTCGATGTTTACTTTCAATGCATCTGAATTCTCAATCACATGGTAGTTCGTAAGGATGTATCCGTCTTCGGTCAGTACTATGCCGCTTCCGAGCGATGATTGCGTAAGCTCGCCCGACCCGCCGGTATCAGAAGCGCCATAGTAGTTGTAGTAATTGCTCTGCGCAGAGTACACATAGATGCACCCGACCGATGGCGTCGCCTTCGCGGCGACCGCCTCGGCCAGGGTTATCGAACCTGCACCGTCTTCGACGACCGTGGGATTCTGGCTACCCAGCGCAATGCCGCTTTCGGCTTCATCCGATGGGATGCTCGCGCTTTCCTTCACTTCGTTCGCATTCGTCCCTGAGAAGGTCTGCCACGCAACGAACCCGCCGAATGACAGTGCGCATGCCACTAGAGCGCCAAGAAAACCAAATAGGAACGTCTTTCCAGCGCTGCCCTGCCGGCTTGCATACGGTGATGCTGTGCCCGCGGCCGGCCGCCCCTGTTGCCGCATTCGCGCATCGTTGCGCGCATGCTGCGCATGGGCGGCACGAGTTCGCGGGTCACTGCGGTATCGGACCTCGGAGGCTCTATCGTTTCTGCTGTTCATCGGATACTGCGTTTCTGGCGACATGTCTGTCCTTTCCTCGCGTTTTCCTGATAGCGCTTCTCAACCATAGCACTCGTGAAACCGATGACGGAAAGCCCCACGCATTCGTCAACGCTGCGTCATCTTCGTTGATTATCTGTGAACAAGACGTAGTAGGGGTGACAATGGGGACG